>JAIUMW010000113.1 GCA_022565365.1 Oceanicaulis sp. | reverse complement strand
TTCAATGACATGCTGGGCGAGGGGCCGCGCATGGCCCGCTCGCTGGGCTCGGGCTTCATCATTGACGGCGCGGGCCTGGTCATCACCAACAACCACGTCATCGAGGACGCGGACGCCGTGGAGGTGGTCCTCCAGGATGGCCGGGTCCTGCCTGCACAGGTGATCGGGCGCGATCCGGCGACGGATCTGGCCGTGCTGCGCGTGGATGCGGGCGAGGTGCTGCCCCATGTCGTGTTCGGCGACAGCGATGCAGCGCGGGTTGGCGACTGGGTGGTGGCGATCGGCAATCCGTTTGGTCTGGGCGGGTCGCTCACCGTGGGCGTGATCAGCGCGCGCGGACGCGATATCGGGGGCCAGTACGACGATTATCTGCAAAGCGACGTGTCCATCAATCGCGGCAATTCGGGCGGACCGCTGTTCAATCTGGAAGGTGAAGTGATCGGTGTGAACACCGCTATCTTCTCGCCCACCGGCGCCAGCGTCGGAATTTCGTTTTCTGTGCCCAGCGCGGTCGCCCAGCCTGTGATCGCCCAGCTGATCGAGCATGGCGAGACACGGCGCGGCTGGCTGGGGGTGAACGTCCAGCCCGTCACACCGGACATGGCGCGGGCCATGGGTCTGTCCTCGGCGCGCGGTGCGGTGGTGACACGCATTGATCCTGAGGGCCCCGCTGCGGCCACCGATTTGCAGGCCGGGGATGTGATCCGGGCTATTGGCGGCCGCGCGGTGGCAGATGATCGCCGCCTGACCCGCATTGTCGCCGAGACCGAGCCGGGCGCGCGCGTGCGTCTGGAGGGTTTCCGCCGCGGGGAATCCCTGACGCTGAACGTAGAGATCGCCCGCCTGCGCGAGCGCGCGGCGGCGGTGCGTCCCGGCGTGGGCAACGGGAGCGAGCCAGCGCCAGCGCCCCAAGCGTCCAGCGCCAGCCTGTTCGGGCTGACGCTGGCGCCGCTGACCGATGCGCTGCGCCGACAGTACCGCGTGCATCCCGATGCGCAGGGCCTGGTGGTCACGGCGGTCGACGCCTCCAGCGACGCGGCGGGCAAGGTGCGCGTGGGTGATGTGCTCGAAGAGATCGCCTGGACGCGGGTGGAAAGCCTGGATCAGGCCCGCGAGCTTGCCGACACCGCGCGCGCCGCAGGGCCGGTCCTTGTGACGCTGAACCGGCAGGGCCAGTATCTGCTCCAGACCCTGCGCGGGTGAGCGCCCGCCCGGACATACTGCTTCTTGGCGGACCGACCGCGTCGGGCAAGACGGCGCTGGCGGTCCATGCCGCTCGCCGGCTCAATGCCGAAATCATCAATGCAGACGCGCTGCAGGTCTATGACGGATTGCGCGTCCTGTCGGCGCGGCCCGGGCCGGACGAAACCGGCGGGATTCCCCATCACCTGTTTGGCAGCATGGACCCGGGCGAGCGGTGTTCGGTGGGGCATTGGTCGCGTCTGGCGCTGGACCGGATCGCTGATGTGCGCGGCCGGGGCCGGCGCATCGTGCTGGCGGGCGGCACGGGGCTGTATTTCAAGCCGCTACTGGAGGGGCTCGCTCCCGCGCCCGACATTCCCGCCGCGATCCAGGCCGGGGTGGACGCGCTCTATGCCGGTGGCGGCGTCGACGCTCTGCGCGCCGAGGCCGAGCGCCTTGATCCGGTGGGCGCCGCGCGCGTCGAGGCGGGCGACCGCCAGAGACTGATGCGTCTCATCGCCGTGGCGCGCGCCAGCGGGCGCCCGCTGTCGCAGCTGCAGGCCGACACAACCCCGCTCATCGACCCGGCCAGCGCGCTGGGCGTTGCAATCCTGCCGGACCGGGCGGCGCTCTATGCGCGGATCGAGGCGCGCTTTGACGCCATGATCGACGCCGGCGCGCTGGACGAAGCGCGTGCGCTGGCGGCGCGCGGGTTGCCTGCGGACCTGCCCGCCATGAAGGCGGTAGGCCTGCCGCCCCTGCTGGCGCATTTGGCCGGAGACATCACCCTGGAGGCCGCCATCGAGACCGCGAAGCGCGACAGCCGCCGCTACGCCAAGCGGCAGTTCACCTGGTTTTCCAACCAGCATCCCGGTTGGGCGCGCATCACCAGCCTTGACCCGCTGGAGGCCTGCGCCGAGCTTGACGCCATTCTGAACACCCATTTTGAAAGCGCGCCGTCATGACAGACGTCCTCTACGAAGCCGATATCGATATGAGCCCGCTGCGCGGGCGCACACTGGCGATCATCGGCTATGGCAATCATGGCCGCTCCCACGCGCTCAATCTGCGCGACACTGGCGTGAAGGACATTCTGGTGGCGCTGCGCGAGGGATCGGCCAACAAGGCGCGCGCCGAGGCTGACGGGTTTGAGGTGGGGAGCCTGGGCGAGGCGGCGCGGCGCGCGGACGCTGTGTCCCTGCTGGCCGCTGACGAAGCCCATGGCGAGAGCTGGCGCGAGCATATCGCGCCCAATCGCAAACCGGGTCAGGCGCTCATCCTGTGCCACGGGTTCTCCATCGAGTACGGCCTGATCGACCCGGCGCCCGACGCCGACGTGGTGCTGGCCGCCGCCAAGGGGCCGGGCGGGGCGGTGCGCACGGCGTTTGAGCGTGGCGGCGGGCTCCTGGGCTTCTGGGCAGTGCATCGAGACGCCAGCGGCGGGGCGCAGGCGCTGGCCAAGGCCTATCTCGCAGGGCTTGGTTGCGGGCGCGCGGGCATCCGCGAAACCAGCTTCCGCGAGGAAGCGCTGGCCGACATTCTGGGCGAGCAGGCGGTGCTGGTCGGCGGCGTGTGCGCGCTGGCCCGCGAGGGGTTTGAAACATTGATACAAGCCGGGATCAGCCCGGAAATGGCGTATATCGACACCGTTCACGAGATCAAATACATCGCCGATCTGATCCATGATCGCGGTATGTTGGGCATGTATGAAGCCATCTCAGACACGGCCGAGTTCGGCGCCCACGAGGTGGAAGGCGCGATCCGCGACGCTGTGCGGCCGGTATTCAGGGCCATCGTGGAGGACGTGACCGCCGGCGCATTTGCGCAGCGCTGGGTGGCGGACTATGAAGCCGGGCGCAAAACGCTTATGGCGCGGCGCAAGGCGGCGGGCGCGCACCCGGCGGAAGCGGCCGGTGCGGCGATCCGCGCCGGCGCGGCGCGGCGCAGTTGACGGCGCCGGGCTTGCAAGGGTCAGCGCCACAACGCGCGGGGCGGGAGTAGCATGCAGCTGGATGCAGTGATCCGTTTCTTTTCCAACATGGACGCGCGCGCCGTGCGCGCGGTGATGATTTCGCTCGGCCTGTTTGCGCTGGTGGCGGCGATGTTCGTGGTGGGCCGCACAGGGCTCGTGGATTCCGAGACCATCAATGCCTGGCTCGGCGCGACGGCGCGCCACTGGTATTACGCGTTGCCCGCAACCATTCTGGCCTTCACCGTGCTGGCCTATATAGGCGCGCCGCAATTTGCGCTGATCGCCGCGTGCGTGCTCGCTTTCGGGCCGTGGAGCGGGTCTGGCTACGCCTGGATCGCCACCATGGTGTCGGCCACCGCGACCTTCTACACGGGCCGTTTCGCGGGCGCCGACGTGGTGCGCCGCTATGGCGGGCGCACGGTCAACCGCATCTCCGAATTCGTCGGGCGCAACGGGTTCTGGGCGAGCATGATCATCCGCAACGTGCCCAGCGCGCCCTTCATCGTGGTCAATATGGCCGCCGGCGTGTCGCGCATGACGTTTCTCGCGTTTGCGGCCGGAACCTCCATCGGGATCATCCCGAAAATCGCCCTGGTCGCCTTCGCCGGGCGCGGGGTGATCGAGCTGGTGGGCGGCGGCAGTCTGTGGCTCGCCGCCTCGGCGCTGCTGGCCGCCGGGGGGTGGCTTGGGGCCATGCTGATCGCGCGGCGGTGGCTCAGCGGGCCTGAAGACGGCGAAGCGGCTGACAGGGAAGCGGGTGACGCGCTTGCAAAGACGCCCGGAGCATCGCACAAGGAATAGAGCCAAATTTACCACAGGCGCGCGCGTTCTTCGCGCGGGCGCCGGATCATACGGGTCATGCCATGTTCTCCAGCCTGTTCGGCCTTTTGTCAGCCGACATCGCCATCGATCTGGGGACCGCGAATACGCTGGTCTACGTCAAGGGGCGCGGCGTTGTCCTGAACGAGCCCTCGGTGGTCGCCTACAAGATCGAGAAAGGCCGCAAGCACGTCCAGGCAGTAGGCGCGGAAGCCAAACTCATGCTGGGCAAGACGCCGGGCAATGTGGAAGCCATCCGCCCCATGCGCGACGGCGTGATCGCCGACTTCGAAGTCGCGCAGGAAATGATCAAATACTTCATCCAGAAGGTCCACAACCGCCGGGCCTTTGTCAGCCCGCAAGTGGTCATCTGCGTGCCGTCCGGCGCCACGGCGGTGGAGCGGCGCGCGATCCATGAAAGCGCGGCCAGCGCCGGCGCGCGCAAGGTCTATCTCATTGACGAGCCCATGGCTGCTGCGGTGGGCGCGGGCCTGCCCATCGACGAGCCCACCGGCTCCATGATCGTCGACATTGGCGGCGGCACCCCTGAAGTCGCGGTCATGTCCCTGTCGGGCATCGTCTATTCGCGCTCGGTGCGGGTCGGCGGCGACAAGATGGACGAGGCGATCATCAACTATATCCGCCGCTCGGCGAACCTGCTGATCGGCGAGACCAGCGCCGAACGCATCAAAAAGGAAATCGGCTCGGCCATGCCGCCGCTCAAGGGCGAGGGGCTGACCCTGGACATCAAGGGCCGCGACCTGATGAACGGCGTGCCGCGCGAGATCGTCATCACCGAGGCCATGATCGCCGACGCGCTCGCCGAACCGGTCGAGCAGATCGTCGAGGCGGTCAAGCAGGCGCTGGAAGCCACGCCGCCAGAACTGGCCGCAGACATCGTGGACAAGGGAATCGTGCTCACCGGTGGCGGGGCGCTTTTGCGCAATCTCGACACCGAGCTGCGCGACCGCACCGGACTGCCGGTCAGCCTGGCCGACGAGCCGCTGTCGTGTGTCGTGCTTGGCTGCGGGAAGGCGGTGGAGAACTTGCGCCTGTGGCGGCCGATTCTAGCCGAGGCGGTATAAGCCACGAGCGCAACAAGCGGGGATGAGTGTTGGCGCAGCGCTGGACCGGGCGACGGCAGGTAGATGACGGGGTCCGCTTTGCGCCGACCCTGACCATCGCCTGTCTGGTCATCGCCATCGTCCTGGCCTTCCTCGACCGTCCCGATGCACGCATTCAACCGCTGGCGAATTTGCGCGCCGGGTTCAATGATCTGGCTGCGCCGGTCCTCGAACTGGCCGCGCGGCCCTTGCGCGGTTTCGCCAATACCGGACCCTGGTGGCGTAATCAGCTGGCGCTGGCTGAAGAGAACCGCCAGTTGCGCCTGCAGGTCTCCGAGTTGCGCGCCTGGCGCGATGTCGCCCTGGCCGGGCAGGAGCGTAATGCGCGCTATCGCGAAGCCCTCAATCTTCAGGGGCCAGATACAGGCGAGCGGATCACGGCCTGGACCGTGGCGGATCGCTCCAACGCCTTTGTGCGCTCGCGCCTGGTGGGCGCCGGCGCCGAGGCGGGCGTGCGCGCAGGCTTTCCGGCGGTGAATGTGTACGGCCTTGTGGGGCGCATCGTCGATGTCGGGCGGTCCTCCTCGCGCATCCTGCTTCTGACCGATCTCAACAGCCGCGTAGCGGTGATGGCCGACCGCTCCAATGCCCGCGCCCTCCTGCTGGGCGACAATACCGGTCAGCCACGCCTTGAGTATCTCAGCCGTGAGCCCGATCTGGTGGAAGGCGACCGCATCGTCACGTCCGGCGATGACAATGTGCTGCCGCGCGGCCTGCCGGTGGGCCAGGCCTTCCGCGACAGCGAGGGGCGGTGGCGTGTGGCGTTGTACAGTGACGCGGCGCCGCTCGATCTGGTGTGGATCTGGCCGTTTGACGCCGTTGCCGTTCCCGGGGCGGAACCTGACACAAGCGCCGTACCCGAACTGCCATCAGGCCGTACCGTGCAGCAGGAGGACGGCGTGGCCGGCGCGAGCCAGCCCGCGACGGCGGAGGGAGAGGGCTAATGCGCGCCAACCGCGATCGCGATGCGGTGTGGCCGTCGGTCGCCGCGTTCATTGTGTCGATGCTGCTGGCGCTGGTGCTTTACACTGCGCCGTCCAGCGTGGGCGGGCTGCCCGACCTGACGCCATCGCTGCCGCTGATCGTGCTGTATATCTGGGCAGTGCGCCGGCCCTGGTTCGTGTCACCGCCGGTGATCCTGTTCGTCGGCCTCTTGCAGGACCTGATCAGCGGCGGGGTGATGGGTGTTTGGGCGCTGGCCTATGTGGCCGCCTTCGCCATCGCCCGCCCGCGCAGCGACGAGGGGGCTGCCGATCTGGGTCCGTTGACGATCCGTTTTGTCGTGCTCGCCCTGCTGGCGTTTGGCTTTGCGTGGGGCGTGGGCTCGGCCGCCATCGGTGTTCCGGCAGGCGCGGCGCCGTTGATTACCGAGGCGATAATGACCATCGTGGTGTTTCCAGTGCTGGGATGGCTGTTTGCACGGCGTAAAGAACGCTCTGCGATGTTTAACTCCGGCCGCGGCGGATAAGCTGCCGCGACCGATGCGCTCCGATAGCATGAGGCCCAAGCGGCATGCGACGCGACAAGCAGGAATTCCAGGCGCGGTTCAACCGGCGCGTGATGCTGCTGGGCGGCGCCGGGGCGCTCATGTTTGGCGGTCTGGCGGCCCGCCTCTATACCTTGCAGGTGCTTGAGCAGGACCGCTATCGCACCCTGTCAGACAGCAATCAGTTCAGCTTCCGCCTGCAGCCGCCGGTGCGCGGCCGCATCCTTGACCGGTTCGGCGAACCGCTGGCGGAAAACCGCGACAACTACCGGCTCTTTATCGTGCCCGAACAGGCCGGCAACGCCACGCAAGCGCTGGAACGGCTGGCGCGTCATTTGCCGATCAGCGAGGCGCGCATGGAGCGTCTCCTGTTCCAGATCGCCCGGGCGCCGCGCTTCCAGCCGGTGACGGTCGCCGAGGATCTCGACTGGGAGACCTTCGCGCGCATCAATTTGCACCTGCCCGAGCTGCCCGGCATCCTGCCGGACGTGGGCGAGGTGCGCACCTATCCCCAGGCTCAGGTGATGTCTCATGTCACCGGCTATGTTCAGGTCGCCTCTCCCGAAGTCGCCCGGAACGACCGGCTTTTGCTGCATCCGGGCTTCCGGATCGGGCGCGCGGGCGCCGAAATCGCCAATGAGACCATACTGCGCGGCGCGCCGGGTCAGCTGAAGGTGGAGGTCAACGCGTTTGGCCGGGTGATCCGCGAACTGCCCGAGCAGTCGATCCCGGCGCGGGCGGGCGGCGATGTGCCGCTGAGCATTGATCTGCGCGCCCAGCGCGTGGCGATGCAGGCGCTGTCGCAGCACGCGGCTGCGGCTGTGGCGCTGGACATGACCAATGGCGAGATTCTGGTGCTCGCCTCCACGCCGGGCTTTGATCCCAATGCGTTTGTACTGGGCATTGGTCAGAACGAGTTCAATGCGCTTAACACCAATGAATTCCGCCCGCTGTTCAACAAGGCCACCACGGGCCTCTATGCGCCGGCCTCCACGATCAAGGGGCTGATCTCCATGGCGGCGCTCGAACACGGAGTGGTCAGCCCGGACGAGCGCATCCACTGCTCGGGCCACGTGCAGCTGGGCGATCGCCGCTTCCACTGCTGGCGGCGCGAGGGCCACGGCCATGTCCACATGCATGACGCCGTCAAGGTGTCGTGCGACACCTATTTTTACGAGGTGGCGCGCCGGCTCGGCATCGAGCGGATTCGCGATATGGCGGTGCGGTGCGGGTTGGGCCAGTTGTTCGATATCGGCCTGCCGATCCCCGATCGCGCGTCTGGCCTGGTGCCCAGCGCCGCGTGGAAGCGCGCCCGGCGTGGCCAGCCCTGGACCACGGGCGATACGTTCAATACCGGCATTGGCCAAGGCTATATGCTTGCCTCGCCGCTGCAACTGGCGGTGATGACCGCGCGTCTGGCGACGGGACGCGCCGGGACCCCAACCCTGTCCCTGCGGCCGCAGGGCTTTGAGTTCGAGCCGCTGGGGTTCAATCAGGCCCATGTCGACACGGTGCACCAGGCCATGCATGGCGTGGTCAACGAACCGGGCGGCACGGCATACTGGACCCTGCAGCCCGGGCTGGGCGTGCCTGACGTCCAGATGTGCGGCAAGACCGGCACCGCACAGGTGTATTCGATCACGGCCGAGGAGCGCGCGCGCGGCGTGCGCAGCCAGGATGATCTGCCCTGGCGACTTCGCAATCACGGCCTGTTTATTGGTTACGCCCCGTCCCGCAGCCCGCGCTATGCGGTGGCTGTGGTGGTCGAGCATGGGATGGGCGGGACGCGCACAGCCGCGCGTCCGGCGCGCGATATCCTGCGCGATCTGGTCGAGCGCGATCCGGCCGGGGCGCGGCTGGGCCCGATCGCCGAACTGGCGCGCTCCGGCGAGCGGGAGGGCTGAGCCATGGGCGTATTCACCCAGTCTGTGCCGCGCGGCTTGCGCGCGAAGCTATACGAGATCAACTGGGCGCTGGTGCTGCTGATCATTCTGATCGGTCTGATCGGCGTGGGCATGTTGTATTCGGTGGAGGGAGGCCAGTGGGACCCCTACGCCTCGCGCCATGCCGTGCGCTTCGCCGCCGGCTTTGCCGTGATGCTCACCGTGGCCCTGGCGCCGCCCCGGTTCTGGATGGGGATCGCCTATCCCGCTTATCTGGGCGCGCTGGTTTTGCTGGTCGGGGTGGAGCTGTTCGGTTCGGTCGCCATGGGCGCCAAGCGGTGGCTGGAAATTGGTCCGATCCGCATGCAGCCCTCTGAAATCATGAAGATCGCGCTCGTGCTGGCGCTGGCGCGTTATTACCACGACCTGGCCGAGGAGCGGGTGTCCAGCCTGTTCGGCCTGCTGATACCGATCATGATGATAGCCGCCCCGGTGCTGCTGGTGTCGCGTCAGCCCGATCTGGGCACATCGGTGCTGATTGTGGCGACCGGACTGGTGATGGTGTTCCTGGCGGGCCTGTCCTGGCGGGTGATCGCGGTGGGATCGGTGTTCGGGGCCATCGGGGCCTGGGCCGTGCTGCAATACATGCTCAAGGACTATCAGCGCGAGCGCATCTTCACCTTTCTGGACCCGGAAGCCGATCCGCTGGGCGCCGGTTATCAGATATTGCAGTCCAAGATCGCGCTGGGTTCAGGGGGCATGACGGGCAAGGGATATATGCAGGGCAGTCAGGCGCACCTCAATTACCTGCCGGAAAAGCAGACCGACTTCATCTTCACCATGCTGGGCGAGGAATTCG
>JAIUMW010000112.1 GCA_022565365.1 Oceanicaulis sp. | reverse complement strand
GAGTTCTTCCTTGGCGCCGGTTCCGGCGCGGTAGAGCGTCACCTTCCCGAACTCTTTGAGGAATTCGAGCGCGGCCGAGGCGTCGCTGTCGCTGATACTGGTCTCGGTGCGGGCGCCCCGAATGTATTCGCTCAAAGGGTCCTCGCCCGCATGGGCGTGCTCCAGGAACCAGGGCACGCCCAGCACATGGCGGTCAGCCACATGGGTGAAGAAGGTGTCGAGATGCAGGAACAGGACGCGCAGCCCCGCCAGCGCGCCGCCGCCCATGGGCGTCTGGTGGCGGGTGAGATACTCGCTCTTGTGCACCTGCACGGCGAGCACATCCATGTTCAGTCGGCGCGCCAGCAGGGGCGCAGCGCGCGGATCGCTGCGCTGGCCCACGCCCAGGAACAGGGTATCGGGCCCCACCATCTGGGCGTCGCCGCCCTCCAGGATCACGCCTTCGGCCACGGCGTCGAACACCACCGGATACTCAGCCAGCTGCGGCGCATGCATGAGCGCAAAGCGCAGCGTCATGTTCTCGCGCAGGCGCCGGGGGCTCAGCGAATTGCACACCACCAGGCCGTTTGGCGTCATGAAGCTCGCATCGCGCGTCCACATGGTGGAGGTGGAATCGCTGACATCATGGCGGTAGCCGCCGATATCGCGCAGCCGGTACTGCCGGTTCGGATCGCGGCCGAGCAGCGTCGCGGCGGTGACGGCGCCGGCATCGCCCGACAGGCGCGGATGCACGCCTGACAGCCAGGCCTCGAACGATCCCGACGCACGCGCCGCATCAATGGCGCCCTGCAGCGCATCGGCCAGCTCCAGTACCTCGGCGCCCGCTTCGCTCAAGTGCCGGATGAGATGGCCGTGCTGCCCCACATAATCGGGCCAGTGGGTGGAGAGATTGGGGACGAGGCCCCCGCCCTCGCGCTCCACCGCGTAATCCTCCATCACCGGGGAGTGGACCAGCACATGGCGCAGCGCGCCGATATCATTGCGCACAAAGGCCGGCCCGGCCTGCGCCGCTGCGCGTTCGGTGCGCGCCCAGGCGCGTGCGCCCATCAGCGCCGTCACCGCAGCGCCGCCCGCCAGTCCCAGCGCTGCGCGCCGGCTCAATGCCGTCATGATGTCTCTCCCCGAGCCCAAGTACAGACGAAAGGCTAGCAGGCTTTCACCGGCCCGGCGCGGGGAAAATGAGGGGCCCGCCTAACCCTCCACCGCGGGGAAGGTCAGCGCGAGGCGCAGGCCGGGGCCGTGGCCGTCCACGGCGCCGGGGCCGTCATCGAGGGTGAGGCGCGCGCCATGGACCTCGGCAATGGCCTGGACCAGCGACAGGCCGAGCCCGACGCCCGGCAGGGAGCGTGATTTCTCCAGCCGCACAAAACGCTCCAGCACGCGCGCGCGATGCTCCATGGGGATGCCCGGCCCGGTATCGGTGACGGATATCTCCAGCGCGCCGGCCCCGGTCCGCCGCCCGCGCAGAACGACCGCGCCGCCTTCGGGCGTGTATTTGACCGCATTATCCAGAATATTGGCCACCGCCTGGGCGATCAGCTCGCGGTCACCGGTGAGGGCAAGGCCGCCGGGGCAGTCGCAGGCGAACTCCAGCCCCGCCTCTTCGCACACCGGCTCGTAGAGCTCGGCCACGTCGCGCAGCAGCGCGGTGATGTCGAGGGTCTCGAACGCGCGGCGGCGTTCACCGGCCTGCAGGCGGGCGAGCGAGAGCACGGCGTTGAAGGTGCGAAGGAGTTCATCCACATCGCTGATGGCGCGCTGCAGGGCCGCCTCGCGCGCTTCGGCGGCATCGGAATCGATCAGCGCGCCTTCCAGCCGCCCGCGCAGGCGCGTCAGCGGCAGGCGCAGATCGTGGGCGATGGAATCGCCCGCCGTGCGCATGCGCTGCATGAGATGCTCCACCCGGTCGAGCATGGCGTTGAAATTGGAGGACAGCTCGTCGAGATCATCGCCGGTGTGATTGCGCGGGGCGCGGGTCTCCAGGCGCCCGGCCTTGATGGCGCGCGCGGCGGCGTTGATGGCGTCGAGGCGGCGTGAGAAGCGGCGGCTGACCACCGCGCCGGAAATGATCCCCAGCCCCAGCGCCAGGGCCGAGGCGACCAGCACGGCGTTGAGCGTGTTGGAGACAAAGCGCGCCTCCTCTTCCACATCCATGCCGACAAAAACCTTGTGGCCACCGGCCAGTTCGGCGATCTGGCCGCGCGCATTGCGCCCCGCCCCGCCATCGGCGCCATCGGCGGGCGCGCGGTCATAGACAAAGCGCAACCGGCCCTGCGCATCGGCGGGCGCAGCGGGCAGGCCGGAAATATTGCCCGACAGGCGGCGCTGATCGGCGTCCTGGAAGAGATAGAGAAACTCCCCGCCCCCCACCGAGCGCTGGACAATATAGCGGTTGGCGCCGGCCGCTCCGCCCGCGGCGTAGCGCGCCTCGATCTGGGCGATTTCGGCGGTAATGGCCGTATCGGCCCGGTTCATCGAGGCCCCGACCGTGGCCGCATAGACCAGCGCCAGGATGACGAAACTCGACAGCGCGAACAGCCCCGCTGACAGCAGCGTCAGGCGGAAGGCGGTCGTCCGCAGGAAGGGCGGCAAGCGCCAGGTGTGTCCTGCAGGCTGGGTCACGCCGCCTCTCTGGCTGATCTCAGGGCTGGAGACGATACCCCGCCCCGCGCACGGTGTGCAGCATGGCGGCGCCGTAGGGTTTGTCGATCTTGGCGCGCAGGCGCGAAATGTGCACGTCGATCACATTGGTCTGGGGGTCGAAATGATAATCCCAGACCTTTTCCAAGAGCATGGTGCGGGTGACCACCTGGCCGGCGTTGCGCATGAGGAATTCCAGCAGGCGGAATTCGCGCGGCTGCAACAGGATCGCCTCGCCGCCGCGCTTCACGGTGCGCGCCAGCAGGTCCATTTCCAGATCGCCAACCTCCAGGCGGGTTTTCACCGCGTCGGGATTGCGCCGGCGGGCCAGCGCATCGACGCGCGCGATCAGCTCTGACGGGGCGTAGGGCTTGACCAGATAGTCATCCCCGCCCGCCTTGAGCCCCTCAACCCGGTCATCCACCTCGCCCAGCGCCGACAGGATCAGGACGGGGGTCTTGTCGCCCTCCTCGCGCAGGGCCGAGATCATGGACAGGCCGTCGCGCCGGGGCATCATCCGGTCGACGATGAGCACGTCGAACGCGGCCTCGCGCGCCAGCGCCAGACCATCCTCGCCGTCATGGGCGGTGTCGGCCACGTGCCCGCACTCGCGCAGCATTTTGGCGATGTTTCGTGCGACCTCGCGGTCATCTTCAACAATCAGAACCCGCATGGCGGTCTCACATCCGTTTCAATGCGCCAGCGCGCCCTGACGGGCTCCGGCGCGGGGCCTATTCCATGGCGTCCAGATCCAGCGCGGCAAAACGCTGCTGACCGCCCTGCATCGACACGAACACCAGCAACGCGGCGCGTCCGCGCGACCGGACCTCCTCGGCGGCGGCGCGGAAATCGGCGATCGTGCGCACATCGCGCCCGCCCGCTTGCAGGATCACGTCACCGGGACGAAGACCCTTGCGGGCCGCTTCGGAATCCGGCTCCAGGTCAGAGACCAGCAGGCCGCGCTGACCGATCTCCAGCCGGGCGCGGTCTTGCTCGGACGGGACTTCCAGCGTCATGCCGAAGAAGCGCGGGGCCTCGGCCGTTTCAGGCCGGGACGGCGTGGCGGGCGCGCCGGCGTCAGCCGGACGCTCGGCCAGACGCACGCGCACAGTGCGTTCACGCCCGTCGCGCAAAACGCCCAGCCTGATCTGCTCGCCCGGCGCAAAGGCGCCCACACGCTGGGTCAGCACGCGCGCGCCCGACACCGCCGCGCCATTGATGCTGGTGACGATATCGCCGTTCTGCAGCCCGCCTTCAGCCGCCGGGGTGCCGGTCAGCACCTGATTGATCAGAACACCTTGCAGATCGTCGTCCAGACCCATGGCGTCACGCAGATCATCAGTCAGATCGGCTGGTGAAATCCCCAGATAGCCCCGGCGCACCTCACCGCCCTCAATGAGCTGGTCGATGATATTGGCCGCGACATGGGACGGGATGGCGAAGCCGATGCCCACATTGCCGCCGGTGGGCGAAATGATCGCCGAGTTCACGCCCACCACGCGCCCGTTGAGATCAAAGGCCGGCCCGCCTGAATTGCCGCGATTGATCGGCGCGTCGATTTGCATGAAATCGATATAGGCTTGGGCCGGGCTCATCTCGCGCCCGATGGCCGAGACGATGCCGGCGGTCGCCGTGCCGCCCAGACCGAACGGGTTGCCCACCGCCACGACCCAGTCGCCGACACGGATGTCGAGTTCGCGCGCCAACTCCACATGCTGGAACGGGCGCGAGCCCTGCTCCACGCGCAGGAGCGCCAGATCGGTCAGCTCGTCGCGCCCGATCACCTCGGCGCTGAAGCTGCGCCCGTCGCTTAAGGACACCCGGATGGAATCGGCGCCCGCGATGACGTGATTATTGGTCACCAGAAGCCCGTCAGCGCTGATGAAAAAGCCCGAGCCTTGCGAGCGGCGCGGGCGCGGCGTCTGGGGTCCCGGCATGCCGCCAAAGCGTTCAAAGAACTCACGCAGCTGGGGCGGCACCTGGCTCAGGTCCGGCATCTCTTCGGGATTGACCACGCCGGAGGCCTCGATGGACACCACGGCGGGGCTGACCCGCTCAATCAGGTCGGCGAAACTCATGGGCGCGCCATTGGGCGCCGCATAGGTCTGGGCGTGGGCCGGAGCTGTGATGAGGCCGGTTCCGGGCATGGCGGCGGTCAGGGCGAGACCGGCGGCGGCGGACACAAGCAAACGCTGGGTAAAGGTCATTCGGGTGGCGATCCTGTCGCTGAGGGCGCGCGGGCGGACCTGCGCGCCGTGTCGGTTATCTAGGCATGACGGAATATGGGTCACCATATTATTACGGCAACATTACGAATGGGACATCCGGTCAGCTGTCATCAGCCGCTTCGGTCTCGATCCGGCTGGCGCGCTCCAGCGTGCGGTGGACCGGGCACTTGCCGGCGATCTCCACCAGCTTGTCGGCCAGATCCCCTGCCCCGCCTTCCACCGAGACCACGCGCTTGAACACATCGCGCGGACCGTCAGAGGCGCCGCTGCGCTCATGGGTGACTGTGGTGCGGATGCGGCCGAGCTTGATGCCCTTGTGATTGGCGTACATGCGCAGCGTCATGGTGGTGCAGGCCGCCAGCGCGGCGCTGAGTATCTGATAGGGGTGCGGGCCGGCGTCGAGACCGCCTGCGTCCTCCGGCTCATCCACCAGAAAGGCGTGATCACCTGCGGCCGCCCAGCTGTGAAATCCGCCAAGCCCGGTCTCCTCCACCACCGCCGCCCGGCCCCGGGGCGCACGGGGCGGATCGGGCAGCTCCGGCGTCCCGGCATAACCCAGCGCCCAGGCCGCAATCACATCGGCGGCATGGTGCGCATCGGCTTCGCGCGAGAGAAGATGGTCCGCGTCATCGAGGCTGAGGAAGGTCTTGGGGTGTTTGGCCGCCACGAACAGGCGTGTGGCGTTGTCTATGCTCACCGTCTCATCCAGGGGCGAATGGGCGAACAGCAGCGCGGCCTTGAGCGTGCCGACAACCTCGTCAAGCTGATGGCCTTCGATATCGTCCAGGAATTGCTTGCGGATGCGGAACGGGCGCCCGGCCAGCTTCACCTGCGCCTCGCCCGCGCTTTCAATCTCGTCGACATGGTCCATGAACTGCTTGCGTACATGGGCGGCGGCGGCGGGCGCGCCGATAGTGGCCACGGCTTTTACGTCCGGCAGGCGCGCCGCCGCCGCGATCACCGCCGCCCCGCCCAGCGAGTGACCGATCAGCAGGCCCGGCGCCGTGTGCTCGGCGGCCAGCCATTCAGCCGCTTTGACCAGGTCATCGATATTGGAGCTGAAATTGGTGTTGGCGAAATCACCCTCTGACTGGCCAAGCCCGGTGAAATCGAACCGCAGCACGGCGATGCCGTAACGCGTCAGACGCCGGGAGATGCGCTGGGCGGCGTGGATGTCCTTGGAGCAGGAGAAGCAATGGGCGAACAGGGCAAAGGCGCGCGCCGGCCCGGCGGGCCGCTCCAGACGCGCCGCCAGGGTCTCGCCCAGCGACCCTGTAAAGCTGACTTTCTCCGACCGCATGTCGCCCTCTCTGCTGCCCGCCCGGCCCGGGCGCGCTCTCAAGGGTGGGGACGATGCAGGCCCGGGGCAAGGCCCGCAGCGGTCACGGGCGCGTGCGGGGCTTGCGCATGGCTGTGAAGAACAGCGCTCCGCCCAAAAGGAGAAGGACTAGCGGCGCGATCCAGAGCGGCGCCGTGCGCGAATCGAAAGTGGGGCGCATCAGAACTTCATGACCGAAGCGCTCCACCATGGCCTGGCGCAGATCGGCGTCGGACAGGCCCTCGCCCACCTGTTCACGGATGAAGCGGCGCATGTCCTGGGCCATGGGGGCGTTGGAATCCATCACGGACTCGCCAGCGCACACCATGCAGCGCACCTCGCGCATAAGCGCCTGGGCGCGCGCCTCCTCCTCCGGCGCCAGGCCGCCGGGCGCGGCCTGCAGCGCCATGGCCAGGATCAGCGCCTTGACGATCATGCCCGCGCCTCCGCCGCCTCGACCGGGGCAGCCGCGTCAGCAGGCGCAGCATCTGATCGCACGCGCACCCGCGCCGGGACGCCGGATATGAGCCGTCCGGTCAGCGCCAGCCCGCCGCCCATCACCACCAGGAAAGCGCCAAAGCCCAACATCCAGACCAGCGGATGGAAGGCGGCGCGCAGCTCATAGACCATCACGCCGTCCTCGCGCAGGCGGGCTTCGCCCACCGATACGTAGAGATCGCCGCGCCAGTCGGACCCCAGCCCGACCTCGCGCGTGGTCTGGGCGGCGGCCGGATAGAAGCGCCGTTCGGGGTTCACCGTGAAGCGGTTGTCGACGCGGATGGTGGCGCGGTCGGCCATGAAGTTCGGCCCGTCAGCCCGGCGCACGCCCTCCAGCGTCAGGGTGCGCCCGGCAATGGTCAGGCTTTCACCCGTGGCCAGCGAGCGGTGGATATCCGCCGGACGCGAGGCGTCGGCCGCTGCGCCCAGCGCAATAAAGCCGACGCCGGCATGGGCCAGCGCCCGGCCCGCCACGGCGAAGCGCGCCGCGCGGACTTTCGCAGCGCGCCAGTGCACGCCCACATCCATCGCCGCGCCGCACAGCGCCCAGGCGCCCACCCCGCCTGCGACCACGGCCAGAACCGGCGCGCCAAAGGCGATGAAGGCGATGATCACGCCCGCCACCGGAACCAGCAGGAAGGCCGCACGCATCTGCTTTAGGCCGGGCTTCGCGCCGCCATTGGCCCAGGGCATGAAGGCCGCCATCGGCATCAGCGCCGCCGCGAGGACCAGAAGCGGCGTCGCCGAGGCGTCAAAATAGGGTGGGCCCACAGAGATCATGGGCCAGCCCATCAGGTCCACAAACAGGGGATAGAGCGTGCCGATCAGCACCACGCCGGCGGTCACGGCGAGGAGGAGATTATTGGCGCCGATAAAGGCTTCGCGGCTGGTGGGTTCAAATCCATCGCCTTCGCCCAGCGATCCGGCGCGCAGCGCAAACAGCGCAAACCCCGCCACCGCCGACACCCCCAGCATGCCCAGAATCCACATGCCGCGCTCTGGATCGAGCGCGAAGGCATGCACCGAGGTCAGCACCCCTGAGCGCACCAGGAAGGCGCCCAGAATGGAGAGGATGTAGGCGATCAGGGCCAGGAACACCGTCCAGCCGGGAAACGCGCCGCGCTTTTCCGTGGCGATGGCCGAGTGGACCAGGGCCGCGCCCAGCAGCCAGGGCATGAAGCTGGCGTTCTCCACCGGGTCCCAGAACCCCCAGCCGCCCCAACCGAGCTCGTAATAGGCCCACCAGGCGCCCAGCGCGATGCCGGCGGTGAGGCTGACCCAGGCGCCCAGCGCCCAGGGCCGCAGCGCGCTGGCGAGCTCGCGCCCGCCCGATTTCTGCATCAGGCCGGCGGCGGCGATCGCGAACGCCGCCGACAGGCCCACATAGCCCACGTAGAGCATGGGCGGATGGATCGCGAGGAGCGGGTCCTGAAGGATGGGATTGAGGTCGGCGCCCTGGATCGGTGCGGGCAACAGCCGCTCGAACGGGTTGGACGCGAACGCCAGGAAGGCGAAGAAGAGCGAGGACAGAAGACCCTGAAAGCTCACCGCGCGGGCGCGCAGGGCGGGGTCTTTGGGCCCGATGCGGGCCAGGCCCAGCCCGAACAGGACCAGGATCCAGCACCACAGCAGCATCGAGCCTTCATGCCCGCCCCAGGTCCCGGAAATCTTGTACAGGAGCGGCTTGTCCACATGAGAGTTGGACGCGACATAGGCGATGGAGAAGTCCGAGCGCACAAAGCTGATGACCAGCAAGAGGAAGGCGAGCCCGGCGGCGATCACCGCGATCTCCGCCGCCGCCGTGCCGGCGCGCGCCGCGCCCGAGCGTCCGCCCTGATCGGCGCCGCGCCAGGCCAGAAGCGTCTGCGCCACGCACGCCAGAAATGCCAGCGCGATGAGAAAGCGGCCGATTTCCGCGATCATCGGCCGGTCTCCTGAACGCTGTCGCCATAACTCGAAGACGGCGCCGCCTCGCCATTCTGCCAATAGCCGGAATCGCGCAACGCCCTCGCCACTTCGGGCGGCATATAGGTCTCGTCATGCTTGGCCAGCACGTTGGCGGCGGTGAAGCGGAATTCCTCGTCAAACGCGCCCTCGGCGACAATGCCCTGACCTTCGCGGAACAGGTCCGGCAGCGAGCCGGCGAACAGGATGCGGATTTCGGCATTGCCGTCCGTGACCGTGAAATTGGCGCCGCCCGAGGACGGGCGCTCCACTGTGCCGGCAACCACCAGCCCGCCCACGCGAACGCGCTGGCCCGGCTCGGGCGGATTTTCCGCCACCATGGTGGGTGAATAGAAGAACACCATCGCATCGCGCATGGCCATGACGGCGAGCGCGGCGGCAAGGGTGAGCACCGTACCGGCGGCGGCGGTGATCAAGAGGCGTCTGCGGGCTTTTGTCACGCGTCGGTCTCCTCAAGTCCAAAGGCGGCGCCGAGCGCGCTGATCAGCGCGCGCGCACCGGGGTCGTCAGCAAACGCGGCGCGGCCCCGGGCCAGCGCGCTGGCGGCGGCCTCGGTGTCGTCCTGCATCATGCGCGCGCGGGCCAGGGTGAGCCAGCCCGACACATCGTCCGGCTCGGTTTCAAGGCGGTCTTCCAGCCGGGCGATCATGCCCGCGATCATGACTTCCACATCGGGGCGT
>JAIUMW010000111.1 GCA_022565365.1 Oceanicaulis sp. | reverse complement strand
CTCCCAGGAACCTTGCCCATGACCCTGTCCGTCGCCAGCTGGAACGTCAATTCGATCAAGGCGCGCCTGCCCACCGTTCTCGACTGGCTGAAGGATGCACGGCCGGATGTGGCCTGCCTTCAGGAAATCACGACCGTGGCCGCTGCCTTCCCGGCCATGGAGCTTGAAGACCTAGGCTCTAATGTGAAGACGGTGGGGCAGAAGAGTTATAACGGCGTGGCCATCCTGTCGCGCCTGCCCATCGAGGAGGTGGCGCTGACCGCCCTGCCGGGCGGCGAGGACGATGATCAGGCGCGCTATGTCGAGGCGGTGATCAGCGCCGATTCAGGTCCGGTGCGCGTGGCGTCCATCTATCTGCCCAATGGCAATCCGGCGCCGGGACCGAAATTTGACTACAACATCGCCTGGAGGAAGCGCCTGCATGCGCGCGCCGCCCAACTTCTGGCGCTGGAGGAGGCGGTGATTCTGGCCGGCGATTACAATGTCATCCCGCGTGACGCTGATGTGCATGATCCCGCCGCCTGGGAGGGGGATGCCCTGACGCGCCCTGAATCGCGTGACGCCTTCGCCGCGATCAAATGGCTGGGCTATGCCGACGCGTTCGAGCAGGTGGACGGCCGCGCCCACCAGTACACGTTCTGGGATTATCAGGCCGGGGCCTGGAACAAGAATAACGGCATCCGCATCGACCATCTCCTGCTCAGCCCGCAAGCGGGAGACCGGCTGAAATCGGTGGAGATTCACAGCGCCGTGCGCGGACGCGAAAAAGCGTCCGATCACGTGCCGGTCATGGGCGTGTTCGATCTGTAGAAGGCGGCGCGCCTACAGCGCCCGCACAGTCTCCAGCACCTCTTCCACATGGCCGGGCACTTTCACCTTGCGCCAGACACGGGTGACTGCGCCGTCAGCGCCGATGAGGAAGGTGGCGCGCTCAATGCCCATATAGGTCTTGCCGTACATCGACTTTTCCACCCATACGCCATAGCGCTCACACACATCGCCGCCGGCGTCAGAGACGAGGATCACTTTCAGGCCATGTTTGTCGCGGAACTTGTCGTGCTTGGCGGCGGTATCCTTGGACACACCGATCACCACGGCCCCGGCCTTGGCGAACTCATCGGCCAGCTCTGAAAAGCCGATGGCCTGTTTCGTGCAGCCCGGCGTATCATCCTTGGGGTAGAAATACAGGACAACCGGCTTGCCAGCGAACTGCGCCAGAGACACCTCGCGCCCGCCATCGGCCGGCGCGGTGAAGTTCGGGGCCTTGTCCCCGGCCTTGATATCGCCCATCACTTGCTCCTGTCCTCGGCCGGCGGGCCGATCCCGCCGCAACTGGCGGCGAAGATTGTCCGCCAGACCTGTCCCGTAAAGGGGCGGAACTGGAATTGACAGCGCAGCCTGGAAACCCGATGCGCCGCACCTTGCGACTGGCCGTGCTTTATTTGCTGGAGGTGATGTCCGCCCTCCTGGCGCTGGTCATTCTGATCGGCGCGGCGGTGCTGTGGCGTCTGGCGTCGGGGCCGGTGGACGCCGACATGCTGCGGCCCTGGGCCACGCAGGCCCTGATGGAAGCGGTAGAGGGCGAAGACGCGTCCATCGGATCGCTGGACGTGCGCGTTGATCCGGCGCTGGCCGCCATCGTGGTCACAGCGCGCGAGGTGGCGGTGCGCGACGCTGACGGGCTTAGCCTGGTCAATGCGCGCCGGATCGAGACGGCGCTGGCGCTGGATTTGTTGCTGACGGGCCGGGCCGCGCCGGTGCGCATTGCAGCGGAGGGCGGCGCCTTCTCCATTGTGCGCACTGCCTCGGGCGTGGTGGCGGCGGGCCTTGGCGCGCCGTCCGTGGTGGAGGCGCGCAGCCTGTCGGGCGTGGGGCCTACAGGGCTGTTGGCCAGCCGCATGGGGTCCGACCTCCTGTCGCGTCTGACCGGGATTGATCTGACAGGCGTCTCGCTGCAACTGCGCGATGATGTCACCGGCACGGCGCTGATCGTGCAGGACGCCCGCGCGCGCCTGCGCCTTGATGGCGGCGGGATCGACACGGCGATCACCGGCACGCTGGTCACGTCCGCCGGCCGGACAGAGGCGGCGCTGGATCTGCGCACAGGTGCGGATCTGGACCGCGTGTTCATGGATTTGCGCCTGACCGGCCTGGTCCCCGCCTCTGTCGCGCCCCAGCGCGGGGCGTTCGTGGCGCTGGCGGGGATTGATGCGCCGGTGACCCTGGAGCTGGTGATTGATGCGTCCGCCGGCGAGGGGCTGCGCACGGCCTTCATCAATCTGTCGGCCGCCGCCGGCGAGGTCCGCGCGGGCGGCGTGGCGTTCGCGCTGGAGGGCGCAGACCTGCGCGCGGCCTTCGACGCCAATGCCGGCGCCATCGAGATCGAGACCGGGCGGATCGTGTCCGATCTGGTGTCCTTCGATCTCAACGGCGCCATCACAGACCTGTCCGGGTTTGAGGATGCGCTGCCGACCTTTGCCGACTACCAGATTGATATCGGGCCGGGCCATGTCGATCCGCCAGGCGTTTTTGAGGAGCCTGTGCGCTGGGAAAGGCTGTCGGCGCGCGGACGCATCGACCGGTCCCGGGTGCGCGCGACATTTGAACAGCTCGACGCGGCGATCCCCGGCGCCACGGCGCAGTTCACCGGCCATGTGGGCGCCGACGAGGCGGAGAGCGGCTGGTTCCCGGCGCTCGCCCTGACAGGCCCGGTGGAGGGGCGGTTCTCGCGTGACGACGTCCTGCGCCACTGGCCGGTGGACTTCGCGCTGGGCGCGCGCGACTGGATCGCCGACGCCATACTGGGCGGAACCCTGAGCGGGGTTGATCTGGACATCAACCTCACCGGCGAGGCGCTGGAGCGCCGCGGGCTGGATGACGACCAGCTGTCGCTGAGCTTCAATTTCGCCAATGCAGATGGGCGCTATGTGTCGACCATGACGCCGCTGCGCGGCCTGTCGGGCTCGGCTGAACTGCGCGGCAACTCCCTGTCGCTGTCGGGGCGGGCCGGGCGCATCGGCGATCTGCAGGCCGAGACGATCTTCGTCGAGATCGAACGGCTCAATCCGCGCGGCGGGCTGGCGCGGTTTGGCGGTACGGGACGCGGCGGCGCCCGCGATCTGCTGGCCCTGTTGGCCGAACCACCCATCAATCTGACCGAGGCCTATGGCATTTCGCCTGACGCCTTCTCGGGCGACGGCGCGTTCGAGTTTGAAATCCGCCGGCCCATGCTCAGCGAAGTGCCGCCGGAAGATCTGGGCTTCTCCGCGCGCGGCCGCTTTACCGGCGTGTCGGCGCAGCTGGACGCGGACGGGCTGGGCTTTCGCGATGGCGAGGTGGAGATACGCGCCAGCGAAACCGGCCTGACCGCCACAGGCGCGGCGCGGATCGCAGATGCGCGCGCAGACATTGAATGGGTGGAGACTTTTGGCCTCGAGCCTGGCGAGCCCTCCAGCCTGATGCGCCTGTCCTCGGTGATGACGGGCCGCGATCTCGACGCGCTGGGCCTGCCGGTGCGCCAGTTTCTCGATGGCGCCGTGGGCGTGGAGGCGGCGGTGACCGGGCGCGGGCTGGCGTTCGAGCGCGTCGATGTGGAGCTGGACCTGGAGCGCGCCGCCATCGCCTTGCCCGCAGACATCTGGGAGAAGGCGCCCGGCGCGCCGGCGGCGGCCCGGTTCTCGCTGGACCTGCAGCCCGACGGCGCGGCGCTGGAGAATTTTGTCTTCGCCGCCGACGGCGTGGATTTGCAAGCCGTGGCGCGCCTTGGGGATGATGGCCGCCTGTTGTCGGCGGATGCCTCGACCCTGCGCGTCGATGGCCGGTTTGACCTGGCCGCGCGCGCTGACCGGCCGCGCGGCGATGACGGCCCGCTGCGCCTGATGCTCACCGGCGCCTTTCTCGACAGCCGCGATTTGTTGACCATGGAGGGACCCGGCGCCGGGCTGGGCGGGCCGGTGATCGTGGAAGCTGCGGTGGATGATGTGCGCGTGCGCGGGGTGCAGTTCACCGATGTGGATATGTCACTGGAGACCAGCGAGGAGCATCTGGAACGCTTCACCCTGGAGGCGGACATGGCGCGCGGCCCGGTGCGTGTGGCGCTGATCGCGGATGCAGACGGGATGCGCCGCCTGACCGCATCCGGCCCGGATGCGGGCCAGCTGCTCACCGCCTATGGCGGGTATGACAACGTTACTGGCGGGGCGCTGCGGCTGACCGCCACCGCGCCGCCGCTCGGTCAACCCGGTGGTTTTGCTGGGGAAGTTGAGGCGCAGGCCTTCACGCTGGAGCGGATGCCGCTTTTGACCCGGGTGCTGGCGGCGGGGTCGCTGGAGGGGCTCGCCAGCCTGATGGGCGGGGGGCAGGGGATCGAGTTTGAGCGCCTGCGCGCCGATTTCGTGTGGGAAGACGGCGTGTTGGAGCTGCGCGAGGCGCGCGCCGCCGGGCCGTCTCTGGGGGTCACGTGGAGTGGTGTGGTGAACCTTCCGGGGTCACGCATGGACGTTGACGGCACATTGCTGCCCTCCTATGGGATCAACTCGGTGCTGGGAGGACTCCCGATCATTGGCGGGCTCCTGACCTCGCGCACGGGTGAGGGGGTGATCGGCGTGACCTTCTCGGTGAACGGCCCGTTCAACAGCACGCGCGTCACCGCCAATCCGCTCTCCGCGCTGGCGCCGGGCGTGCTGCGCCGGATTTTCGAGGGCACGTCAGCCGAGCGCGAGCTCGATGCGCTGGAGGCGGCGCGTCAGGCGCGCACCGGCGCGGCGCAGGACGAGGCTGAGGCGCCCGGCGAGACGCCCGCGCCTGAAGACAATATCGGTGATGACGCTTCAGATGATGACGCCGCCGACGGCAGCGAACCGGAGGACGAGGCCGGTGAGCCGGCGCCGCCGCAAGGGGAGGAGCCATGATCATCGCCGGGCTGATGAGCGGCACCTCGCTGGACGGGGTGGACGCGGCCATACTGGACACCGATGGCGAGACCATCAAGCGCTTTGGCCCGGGCTTCGAGACGCCCTTTGCGCCGGACGAACGCGCCGTACTCAAAGCCGCCGTGGACGCTGCGCGGGCCTGGCGCTTCTCAGGTCCCGCGCCCGCGATCTTCGCTGACGCCGAAGCCGTGCTCACCAACGCCCATGCGCGCGCGGTGGAGGCGGTCTGCGCCGCCGCCGGGATTACGCCGTCTGCGCTCGACCTCATCGGATTTCATGGCCAGACCGTCGTGCATGAACCGCCCGCCAGCGGACGCCCTGGCCGCACGCTGCAGCTGGGCGACGGGGCGGGCCTGGCCGCGCGCCTCAGCGCCCCCGTGGCGTTTGATTTTCGCTCCAACGACATGGCGGCGGGCGGGCAGGGCGCGCCGCTGGCGCCCATCTATCACCGCCTGCTGGCTGACTGGTCCGGGCTGGAGCGGCCCATCGGCGTGCTCAATATCGGGGGCGTGGCCAATATCACGCTCATTGGATCGGACGGATCGCTCACCGCCTTCGACACCGGGCCGGGCAATGGGCTGATCGACGCTCTCGTGGAGGAGCGCACCGGCGCCCCCATGGATGCCGGCGGCGCGCTGGCCGCCAAAGGCCGTGTGCTGGAGGCAGGCCTCGCCGAGCTTCTCGCCCACCCTCATTTCGCGCTGGACGGCCCCAAATCGCTGGACCGCTGGGACTTCTCCATCGATGCGGCGCGCAATCTGACCGTGGAGGACGGCGCGGCGACGCTGGCCCAGTTCACCGCCGCCTCGGTGGGCCTGGGCCTCGCCCGTCTGCCCGAACGCCCAAAGCGCCTGATTGTGTGCGGCGGCGGGCGCAAGAACACTGACCTCATCGCCCGAATCTCCGCCGCCTGCGGCGTGCCCGCCGTCCCGGCCGAAGCCGTCGGCTGGCGCGGCGACCTCATCGAAGCCGAAGCCTTCGCGGTGCTGGCGGCACGCACAGCCCGGGGATTGCCGATCAGCTGGCCGGGGACGACGGGGGTGAAGCAGGCGATGAGCGGGGGGAGGGTTGTGGGGGGGGTAGGGGGGGTGTCCCTGGCTTACGCCCCTTGGGGAGGACGTGCTGACCGAACCGGCATCACCCAAATCTGACAAACCTGCTCAAGATGCGATGGCCCACCAAGGCAGCAGGGGCGCAGGAACACCCCTGAATGCGACCTTATCTCGCCATCGCTCCTTGCCGGGCCATTTTCGCAAGCGTCGCAGCCTGTCATGGACGGCCCTGCGGGCCGCCGCTGTGCGGCGACCGGGCAAAGCCCGGTCGTCCTTGACAGACTGCGACCGCCTTGCGGTTTCTTCCAGCATCGAACGATGGGGAGGAATGAGCACCGGGTCGTCGGCACCGGGGGCGGGAAATAGGTGTGTGTCCCCGGTTTCCCCAATGCCTAAAAATCAACATCGGGCGATAGCAAAAGCTGTTCTGCGCCAGAAACGAAGAAATGGTGCTGTTTCTCTTTCTGTAGGTAGTCAGACAAGGCCGAGCGTGCGTTCGCGAGTGTCTGATAATATGTGCGGAATTGTTCCGATATTTCTTTCGCACGCTCGGGAGAAGGGGGCACTGGAATCATAATTTCGAGGTAGCGTTTGCCCACGTCTTCACGATTTGTCTGCATGAAAATGATGCGGCGCCATTGATCGCGAACTGTCTTCAGCGTTAGCGCCCAAAGCAGGTAGAACGGATCGAAGTTCGCCTTAGAGCCCGGGCGAAGAACAATAACCTCTTTCGTTGTGACAACCCGTTCTTGGCCCGGCAACAGCATGCAGAAGTCACCGATGTTCTTGGACGTTCGCTCCGGGCAGATCAGGTCAAATGCCTTTAGCCCCGACTCTGGGCCTCTCCAAAACTTCTTTGCGACGGAAAGGGGAATACGGTTTGTCGGGTTGATGTTGACCAGCCCGGCGCGGAGGTCGGACACCTTGATATATGGAACATCCCCAATTCGTTCGTCCTGCGAGGGCGATCCGTGCCCACCCCGAACTGTTAGAATGCTTCGGTCAATAAGATCGCCGATGGAAGCCGCTTCGAAGCCTTCAAACTGAGGCTGCTTCATCGCGTCGTTGAACTGGTCACTGTAGCGATGATCGTAGTACACTGGCACGGCGCACCGAAGGTCTATTTCAGCGGCGGGGATGAACGACAACGTGTCGGTTTGCTGTCCGTTTGAAAGGGCTATGGCATCTTCCTTTAGCTTGTCGTCGATAGCGTCCACGGAAGCCCCTGTCTCGGGGTCAATCTCTTGCACCCTCTTGCCTGTTGCCGGATCAACTATCGGCAACAGGCGTCCGCCCTTCGTCAGGCCGCAGGTGGGGGCAGTTGAGACCATAATGGTTTCGCCGGAAAACCAACTCGGCTTACGGATACTCATTTGCCCAACCCTTTCTTGACAGTTTTTTTCTTGGGAATGGTGGTGGAATCGAACTCTGTTTCGACATGACCAACCTTCTCAAAAATGTAGAAGTTGGTCTTCGCTCTGCAGAATTCTTCAAATGCCTCCATGGCGATATTCAGCATCCCGCGTAAGGCAAGCCGTCCGCTCAGCCAATATTGAAGCCACCGATAAGAATAACTGAAAAAATAAGTCTCTGGAAGAACTATCCCAACCCGCCCGCCCACACGAAGCAATCTATAGCATTGCTCTAAGTATACGAGCCCAATTTCAAGATCGGCGTAATCTGAAGGCCCCTTCATGGCGGCATATGTTGAAATGGTATAGCCGGCCGCTCGGCAGTCTGCTGCTTTGACCTTTAGGCTTTCGCCAAACGGCGGATTGGTTATCACTGCCGTAAACTGTTAAAGTCCAAACTTTTCTGTCGGTGCCCCCAACTCTTGCCCCAGCTTGGGATATTTAGCGGGCCAAAGGTTCGTTCGAATTGCGTCGCCCAACAAAACATGGGTTGAGCCGTCGCGCATCGCGACCATTGTCGCTTTTGTTAGCTTTACGCCAATGTCATCTTTGTCCACCCCGTAGAGATTATCGTTTGCCCACTTTACCAAATGATACGCTTCATCGTCGCCCGGGAACTCGCGCTGCGCTACCTGTCGCAGGGCTTCCACGACAAAGGCACCCGAGCCGCAGGCGGGATCAATCACCTTGTCGGCTGACGTTATTTCCATTGCCATCACGGCGGGCCGGACCACGCGAAGAGGCGTGAGATACTGCCCTTCGCCGCTTTTCAGGGCTGAAGTGCGGAAGATTTGGAAGGCCTTCGCTAGAAGGTCCACATCGTCTCCAAGGATCCGGAATGGGCTTAGCTCGGCCACGACGGCGAAGATGGTATCGTCGCTCAGGAACAGCTCTTCCCGATCTGACTGATTAAAAATCCTGGTCCGCTGCTTGTGAAAATATTCCTTGTAGCTCTCGCGGACTTTGCTTGCCGTGATTGCTACCTTAGTCAACGCGTCGCCGTAAATTCGGAAGTCCACGGGATTGTCGCGGTTAGCGGATCGACTGGCTACAGCGTCGCTTTCCAGCTTGACAAGAAGGATGTGCAGCAACTCGCGAAGCTGGTCCTCCCGCCTCACCACATGGGGGTCCGAGACAACTACGGTCGCCACCAATCTCTTGAGCGCACCGGATAGTTCGGCTTCGCTCGGCTGTCGCATGGTGTTCCACGTCGGGGGAGCGTCCGGGGGCTGAGTTAGATCGTCGGTCGGATGGGGAAGACCCGCGTTCTCGACAAACACCCATTCCGATTGGTGACGCTTGTAGACTGCGAGCGTTTCGGATCCATTCGTCCAAAAGCCCATTTTCGCCATGGGCTCATTACTGAGGTAGCGCAAGAGCTGCGCCTTCCCGTGGGCAATGTCGGGCGCTTTGAACTCGAAGATTACCTGAAGGGCATACCACTCGCCACTGTCGTCGGCGAAAGCCACCAGGTCAGCCGACCCACAGACCGCATACTTCTGGCCACGTTCGCGCTTAGTTAGATCGTGCGGGGTGTCTGGAACCTGCCATTCAGGTTTCCAACGAAGCTGCGTCTCTTTCCAGCCGAGCCGCATCAGATCCTTGATGACCCGCTGGCGAACCGTTTCCTCTGGTTTTGTTGGCGTCACCGCAGTCGAGTTCATCTTGCTACCCCTCATTAAGCTAACCAGATAGAGCCGCTCCTTTCTATACGGAGTGCCATCGGCACGGTGAAGTGGGTAGTTCGTTTTTCCGATGATGAAAGCTGCCTGCGGTATGGTCCGACCAAAGCCTGCCGCGTGCGCTAGATTGTCGGAAAACCGGGGAAACTGGGGACACCAACCTATTTCCCCACTCGAGTGGGGCGGGTTGTGCAGCCCTGACGGGAGGGGAACCCCCCCTAGCGCTTCCCCACAGGCCCCGGCTCCGCCTTCTCGCGCGCCACTTCGGGCAGGCGTTTGTCGAGATAGGTGGTGATGCTGGCTTGCAGCGGCTCGAGATGGTCGCGGAAGAGGT
>JAIUMW010000110.1 GCA_022565365.1 Oceanicaulis sp. | reverse complement strand
CCCGCGTTCATGGCAAGGATGAGCGGGTCCGCTCCCTTCCGCGCGCGAGGCCTCATGTCCGTCATCGCCGTCATTCCTGCCCGATACGGTTCGACCCGGTTTCCGGGCAAGCCGCTGCACGTGATCGCCGGCGTGCCCATGGTGGAGCGTGTGCGCCGGCTGGCGGCGGCGGCTCCGTCGGTCAGCCGGGTGCTGGTAGCCACCGATGATGAGCGCATAGCGCAGGCCGTGCGCGATTTTGGCGGCGAGGCGGTGATGACGCCCGAGGCCTGCCGCAATGGCACCGAGCGGGCGCATGAGGCGGTGAAGGCTTTCGCGGCGCCCGATGATGTGATTGTCAATCTGCAGGGCGATGCGCCGCTGACGCCGCCCTGGGTAATCGAGGCGGCGGCCGCCGCCATGGCGGCGCAGCCGGACCTTCACCTCGCCACCCCCGCCGTGGCGCTCACCGACGCGGCCTATGACAAGCTGGCCGAGGCCAAGGCGCGCGGCGAGGTGGGGGGCACCAGCGTGGTGTTCGATCACGCCATGAACGCGCTGTATTTCTCCAAGGCCATCATCCCCTACCGGCGTGATCGCTCGGCGGCGCGCATCTACAAGCATATAGGGCTTTATGCCTACCGTTTCGCCGCGCTGGAGCGGCTGGTGGCGCTGGAGCCGGGTCCTCTGGAGCTGGCCGAGAGCCTGGAGCAGCTGCGCGCGCTGGAAAACGGCATCCCCGTCCGTGGGGTGCTCACCGATTATCGCGGGCGCACGCCCTGGTCGGTGGACTCGCCGCGCGACGCCGAAATCGCCGCCCAGATCATCGCCGCTGAAGGCGAGATCGTGTGATGCGGCTGATCCTGGCCCGGCACGGCAATACCTTCGAGGCCGGGGAGACCCCCGTCTGGGTCGGCGCGCGCGAGGACTATGCCCTGACGGCGAAAGGCCAGGAGCAGTCGCGCGCCATCGGCGCGGCGCTGAAAACCGCTGGCATCGTCCCCGCACGGATTATTGCCGGCCCGCTGAAGCGCACGCGGGAGGGCGCGGCGCTGGCGGCCAAGGTCTGCGGCTTTGGCGGCGCGGTGGAGATTGATGAGCGCCTCAAGGAGATTGATTACGGCGTCTGGGGCGGGCGCAGCGATGCCGACATCTCCGCGCAGTGGGGCGCGGGCGCCATCGAGGCCTGGCGCGAACGCAGCGTGGTTCCGGACGGCGCCGGCTGGTCGCCGGACCCGCACATGATTGAAGCGCACGCGAAGGCGGTGCTCGACGCCGTGGCGCAAGCGCAAGGCGGCGATGTGCTGATGATCAGCTCCAACGGGATCTTGCGCTATTTCCACCGCCTGATTGCGGGCGCCGGTGCGCCCCCAGAGGAGGCCAAGGTGAAGACCGGCCATATGGGCGCAGCCCGGCTCGAAAACGGCGCCTGGCGGCTCTTGGGCTGGAACGTGCCGCCCGAACACGCGCGCGAGGCGCTCAACTCATGACCCTCGCGGCGCGATACCGGCTCGGCGTGTTTCTGGTGTTTGCGCCGCTCAGCATTTTTCTCACCGGGGCGGGCGGGCTGGGCCTGTCGTCCTCGGTTGGCTTCATCGGCCTGCTCACGCTGCCCCTGCTGGCGCTTCCTGGCTGGCGCGCCGCGCGCGCCGCACCGCTGGCGTTGGGCTTGAGCGCGGCGGCCATCGCCTGGTTCTGCATCACCCACGCCTGGTCGGTGCATCCGCGCGCAGACGAGGTCTACAAGCTGATCCTGCTCACCCCGCTATACATAGCTGCGGTCTATGCGTGCGTGCGCATGGGAGAGGGCGAGGTTCGGGTTGCGCGCCCGGTGCTGCTCGCGGGCGCGCTGGCGCTCGGGATATTCTTCGCCATCGAGGCGCTGGCCGGCCTGCCCATCGCTGTGGCGTTCCAGGGCTGGCTGCATGATCTGACAGACCCGGAAGGCGCGCTGGGCATCGCCACGCGCCGCCTGTCGCGCGGCGCCACCGCCTTCATCATGTTGGCCGGCCCTGCCGGGCTGTGGTTCTGGCTGAAAGGCGGCTATGCGTACCGCGCTGCGGCGCTATTCCTGCTGGCCGCCAGCATCATCGCCGCCTCGGGGTTTGGCGTGGCGGCCAACGTGGCCGGGCTGGCCTTTGGCCTTGTGGTGATGGCGTTCGCCCTGCACTGGCCGCGCGCGACGCTGCAAACGATCCTCGCCGGGACGGCGCTGTTCATTCTCGCCTCGCCGGTGATCATGGCGGCGTTGGTGGCGCTGTTCCCGGACGCTCTGGCCGAGCGCCTGCCCATTTCCTGGCACTGGCGCCTCGAGATCTGGGGCTTTGCTGTGGAGCGGATCGCGGAAAGGCCGGTGCTCGGCCACGGCCTCGATTCGGGGCGCTCGCTGTCAGAGCTGGTGATGCTGCGCGGTATGGAGATCGAGCGCATGCCGATTCACGCCCATAATGCCGGACTGCATATCTGGATGGAGACCGGCGCCATCGGCGCTGTGCTCGCCGCCGCCGCCCTGCTGGCGCTGGCGCGCAGTGTTGGACGCGCCGCGCTCAACGCCTCGCTCGCCGCCGCGCTCGGCTTTTCAGGCGCCGTGTGGCTGGGCAGCGTGATGCTGGGCTATGGCGTCTGGCAGGAATGGCATCACGGCGCGCTGGCCTTCGCCCTGGGCTCAGCCTTTATCCTCCTGCGCACCCGGGCTTAGTCCGGGGCGGATGCTACACCACAAACATGTTTTTTGCAGTGTAAGTCCGGTCTCGCCTCAGCGCGCCTCGATCATTCGCGCGCGGATGGTGCCGTCAATGGCGTGGATGCGGTCGAGGAAATCGCCCGGCAAATCGCCTTCCAGATCGGCGACGGCATAGCCCAGCTCACCCTCGGTCTGCAGGAATTGCGCGGCGACGTTGGCGCCGGCGTCCTCGGCCATATTGTTGAGCTTTCTGAGATAGCCGGGCCGGTTGAGGTGCGGCGCCAGGATGCGGATGCGCCCCGGCTGCAGCGGGCCGGGATCCACTTCGGGGAAGTTCACCGCCTGGGACGTGGCGCCCTCGAACAGGAAGCGGGCGAGCTTGGTCGCTGCGTCCATACCGATGGCGGCCTGGGCTTCCAGCGTCGAGCCGCCGATATGCGGGGTCAGGATGACATTGGGGCAGCCGATCAGCGGGCTCTCGAAACGCTCGTCCTTGCTTTTGGGCTCCACCGGGAACACGTCCACCGCCGCGCCCGCCAGATGGCCCGATCGCAGGGCCGCGGCCAGCGCATCGACGTCGACCAGATCACCGCGCGCCTGGTTGATCAGAAACGATCCCGGCTTCATCGCCTGGATGCGCTCGGCGTTCATCAGATTGCGGGTGCGCGCCGTGGACGGCACGTGGACAGTGACCACATCGCACTCGGAGATCAGAGCGTCGAGGCTCTCCATGGGCCGGGCATTGCCGTGGGCGAGCTTGGGGTCGATGTCATAGAAATACACATGCATGCCCAGCGCCGAGGCGATCACCGAGAGCTGGGCGCCGATATTGCCGTAGCCGACAATGCCCAGCTTCTTCTTGCGCACCTCATTGCAGCCCTCGGCGGTTTTCAGCCACTCGCCGCGTTCGATGGCGCTCATCTTTTCCGGCACGCGGCGCATCAGCATGATCACGCTGGCCATGGTCAGCTCGGCGACCGAGCGCGTATTGGCGAAGGGGGCGTTGAACACCGGAACGCCGCGCGCGGCGGCCGCGGACAGATCAACCTGATTGGTGCCAATGCAAAAGCACCCCACCGCCAGCAGGTCCGGCGCCGCGTCCAGCAGAGCTGTATCCACCTGGGTGCGCGAGCGGATCCCCAGCACCTGGGCGCGGGCGATCTCGCTGCGCAGCGCTTCGGGGGAGGGCGAGCCGGCCACCCGGCGGATCGCCACCGGCCCGTACTGGGTCAGTGCGCTGTCGGCGTCGGGGTGGACATTCTCTACCAGAAGAGCGTCGAAAGCAGGTTGGGTCATGGGGCGAATCCGGGTCGGGGCTGGCGTCGTGTTGCGCTGCACACAATGGCGCCCGGCCCGGCAAATGCAAGCGGCGCCCCAAAAGCGGCAGGGCTTTCGCCAGACTAGCGCCTGCCGCCGCCCCCGCGCCGCTTTTTCGCGGCGGCCCGGCGCGGGGCGAACACCACCACGAACCAGAAGGCCGCCGCAAAAATGATCCCGGCGATGAAGCCCTGCAGCCAGCCGCCGAGCACAATCCACATGATCAGCCCGATGATCACCGCCAGCGACACGATCATGCTGATGACATTGGCCGGCGGCAGCCAGCCGGGGCGTGGTTTCTTCATCGTGTGGCGTCCCTGTACAGGATGGCGGTCATGCGATCAGTGGTGATGAAGCGCCAGTTCCAGTCGTCGTGGAAAGGCGCCAGCGGGTTCGCTGCCTGCACCGCGTCCAGCGAATGTCCCTCGGCCGCCAGTGCGGCGACGGCGTCGCGCGCGGCGGTGAGCATGGCGATGCTCGCCAGTACGTCCTCGCGCGTTGAGAGCCCGCCATGGCCGGGGATGATGCGCGTGTCCGGGCCGGCGGCGCCGGCGATGGCCTGCATGCCGGCGATCATGCCGTCCACCGTACCGCCATTGTCCAGATCGATGAAGGGATACATGCCTGAAAACAATAGATCGCCGGCATGGATCACGTCGGCCTCGACAAAATGGACCCACAGATCGCCGTCAGTATGGGCGTCCGGCGTATAATGAATGCGCGCGGTGTGGCCGTTGAGGGTGATCTCGCTGTCTCCCGGGATGCCGATCACCGGCAGGAAGCCGCCTGACAGCGGCTCGGGCGTCGTGCCCGTCACGGCGCTGGGCGAGGGGTTCATCAGGCGCTCGCGCACGCTTGCATGGGCCATGATCAGCGCGCCGCGCTCGGCGAAGTAGGCGTTGCCCAGCACATGATCGCCGTGCAAATGGGTGTTGAGCACCAGACGTACGTCCGCGCCATCCGACACGGCTTTCTGAGCCTCATCGAGGGCCGGGGCGATATGGCCCATCTGGGTGTCGATCATCCACACCCCGTCCTCGCCGGTGATGACCGCGACATTGCCCGCTACATGGGTGGCCAGCATGTAGACGCCGTCTCCAAGATCTGTGGTCTCGACCTCCGGGACATCCTGCGCCTGGGCCGATGGGGCCAGGCACAGGGCGAAAGCGGCGGTCAGGGCGCGCAGAAACATGGACGCATCTCCTCGGTGCAAAAGCGATCTGCATGAAACATGGCCGCACTGGCGCGTCCCGTCCAGTACGCCACCGCCTTAACCCGGCCTTCACCGTGGCGCGGCAGCTTGGCGGCATGCTTCGCACCGGTCTCGCCACGCTCATCGCCGCCAGTCTTGCCGCGCCCGCGCTGGCGCAGACCTGTGACACGTTTTCCGGGCTGGCGACGCCGCGCTTTGTCACACTCAAGAGCGATGACGCCATTGGCCGCACCGGCCCGTCGCGCGAGCATCCCGCGCAATGGCGCTACCGGCGGGCCGGCCTGCCGGTGCTGATCGTGGCCGAGACCCCGCTCTGGCGCCGGGTGGAGGATCCTGACGGGGCGCAGGTGTGGATGCATCACGCTCTGCTCACCGGGCGCCGGTCTGTCATGGCGCGTCTCGAGACCGATCTGCGCGCGCGCGCAGATGACGACACCGCCCTGATCGCGCGCATCGAGACCGGCGCCATATTGTCGCTGGAGCGCTGCCGCGCCGGCTGGTGCCGGATGAGCGCTGACGGGCGGCGCGGCTGGGCAAGGGCGAACGCCTTCTGGGGCGTCTATGCCGATGAAGCCGGCGCCAGCGGCGCGCTTGAGGGCGCGCAGGACCCGTGCTACCGCTCGCTGCCGGAGCCAGCGGCGACGGCCGCCCGCGACGCGACAGCGCCGGGCGGCCCGGCCCGCTGATCATATCAGTCCCGCGCCGCGCAAGGGCCTTGCCCTGCCCGCCGCCAGAGCAGACCGTCACCGGGACCGACTTGTCCCGGCCGGCCCCAAGGACCCATGACCGCTCAAAGCAACAGCTATGACTATGACGCCCTGATCGCCTGCGGGCGCGGGGAGCTTTTCGGCCCGGGCAACGCCCAGCTCCCCCTGCCGCCCATGCTGATGTTCGACCGCATCACGCACATCGCCGCCGAGGGAGGCGAGCACGGCAAGGGCCAGGTGGTCGCCGAGCTCGATGTGAAGCCGGACCTGTGGTTCTTCGACTGCCATTTCCAGAATGACCCGGTGATGCCGGGCTGCCTGGGGCTGGACGCGATGTGGCAGCTGGTGGGATTCTATCTCGGCGGGACGGGCGCGCCAGGCCGCGGCCGGGCGCTGGGCGTGGGCGAGGTGAAATTCACCGGCCAGGTGCCGCCCAGTGTCAGCCATGTGCGCTACGTCATCGACCTCAAGCGCGTGATCAACCGCCGCCTTGTCCTGGGCATCGCCGACGGGCGCGTCGAGGCGGACGGCCAGCTGATCTATGTGGCCAAGGACTTGCGGGTCGGCCTGTTCAAACCTGAAGAGCTCAATAGCGGAGGCGCTCAATGAGACGTGTCGTCGTTACAGGCGTAGGGATTGTCTCCTCCATCGGCGACAATGCCGAAGAGGTGGCCGCGTCGCTGAAAGCCGGACGCTGCGGCGTCGGCGCGGCGCCCGAATACGCCGAGCTGAATTTCAAATGCCAGGTGCATGCGCGCCCCAAGGCCAACCCGGCTGAACATGTGGACAAGCGCGCCTGGCGTTTCATGGGCGACGGCGCCGGCTGGGCGTATATGGCCATGGAGCAAGCCATCGCCGATGCGGGGCTGAGCCCCGAAGACGTCTCCAATGAGCGTACCGGCCTGATCGTCGGCACGGGCGGTCCCAGCGTCGAGGCCATCGTGGCCGCCGCCGATGTCACCCGCGACAAGGGCCCGCGCCGCATCGGGCCGTTCGCCGTGCCCAAGGCGATGTGCTCCACCGGCTCCGCGACTTTGGCCACGCCGTTCAAGATCAAGGGGCTGAACTATTCCATCAGCTCGGCCTGCACCACCTCGCTGCATTGCATCGGCGCGGCGGCAGAGCAGATCCAGTTCGGCAAGCAGGACGTGATGTTCGCCGGCGGCGGCGAAGAGCTGCACTGGGCGCTTTCCAATCTGTTCGACGCCATGGGCGCGATGAGCTCAGGCTATAACGACACGCCGCAGAAAGCCTCGCGCGCCTTTGACAAGGACCGCGACGGCTTCGTCATCGCCGGCGGCGCCGGGATCGTTGTGCTGGAAGACTATGAGCGTGCGAAAGCGCGCGGCGCGACGATCTGGGCTGAAGTGCTCGGCTATGGCGCCACGTCGGACGGCCATGACATGGTCCAGCCCTCGGGCGAGGGCGCGGCGCGCTGCATGCGCATGGCGCTGGAGCAGGCCAGGGGCCGCACCATCGATTACATCAACCCCCACGCCACCTCCACGCCGGTGGGCGACATCAAGGAAGCCGAAGCCCTGCGCGAGGTGTTCGGCAAATCCGTCCCCGCCCTGTCAGGCACCAAGTCCATGTCCGGCCACTCGCTGGGCGCGGCGGGCGTGCAGGAGGCGATCTACTGCCTCCTGATGATGAAACACGGCTTCATCGCCCCCTCCATCAACGTGGACAATGTCGATCCGGAGCTGGCCGATCTGCCCATCGTCACCAAGACCCGCGAGACGGAGCTCAGCACCATCCTGTCCAACTCCTTCGGCTTTGGCGGCACCAACGGCACGCTGATCATGGGACGGCCGGACTAGGGAGGCGGAGCAGGCGGCGGGACCCAAGCCTCAGTCAGAATCCGCCCCTTTTCTGGCCGCCCCTTTTTCTGCCGTATTCGCCGGTGCACCATGACGCTCTCCAAGGGACAGGGAGCGGAACATGACAAAGATTGTATGGACGGCGCTGGCGGGCGCTGCGGTGCTGGGACTGGCGGCTGGGTGCGATGGGCCGGGCGGTGACGGCGCGCGCTACGCCGAGAGCGATCAGATGATGGTCTCCGGCTCGCGCAATGCAGCGGCGCCCTCTGCGCCGCCGCCGGCGATGATGGCTGAGTCCGCGCGCGGGCGCGACGCCACGGCCGAGCCGGTTCCTGAAGCCGGGGCCGATGAGCCTGCGGCCTATCTGGCCTACCGCTATGATTATGTGGTGCGCCTGCCCGGCGCGGCGCTGGCCGATTTGCATGGCGCGCACGTGGCCGCCTGCGAGGCGGCGGGGCTCAGTCAGTGTCAGGTGGTTCACGCCTCCACCCAGAATGCCGGGACGGAGAATGCCCGCGCAAACCTGCGCCTGCGCGCGGCGCCGGCCTGGATTGCGCGCTTCCGCGAGGGGCTGGCCGCCGAGCTCGAGGGCGCGGGCGGCACAGTGACGTCAGAGCAGACCGGCGTTGAAGACCTTACCACCCAGATCGTCGACGGCGAGGCGCGCCTGCGCGCGCGCATCGCGCTTAGAGACCGCCTCCAAACTATGCTGGAACAGCGCGAGGCGCGTCTTGAGGAGCTCATTCAGGTGGAGCGCGAGCTGGCGCGCGTCCAGGCCGATATCGAATCGCGCGAAAGCGTGATCGCGGCCCTGCGCTTGCGGGTCTCCATGTCGGAGCTCAGCGTGAATTACCAGCCCCAGCTGACCCCGGCCTCGGCGTCCAATTTCGATCCCGTGCGCGACGCCATCGAGTCCATGAGCCGCGTCTTCGCCGAATCCCTCGCCACGATGATCGGCTTCCTGGCCGGGCTCCTGCCCTGGCTGGTGCTGATCATTCCCGGCGCCTGGTTGATCCGGCGCTGGGTGCGCAAGGGGCTGGAGCGCCGCCGCGCGCGCAAGGCGGCCGATCCGGCCAAAACCGGCTGAGCAAAAGGGCGCGTGGCCGGAGCTAGCTCCGCAGCCGCGCGCCCGCCTTCTCCGCCGCCGCGATGATGGCCTTGGAGGCCGCGTCGATCTCGGCGTCTGTGAGCGTCTTGTCGGACGGCTGCAGCGTCACCTCGACGGCGAGGCTCACATGACCCTCGGGCACGCCCTGACCGGCATAGCGGTCGAACAGGGCGGCGTCGGCGATCAGCGCCTTGTCGGCGCCGCGCACCGCGCGCAGCAGATCGCCTGCGGCCAGCGTCTCGGGCGCCAGGAAGGCGAAGTCGCGCCGCACCGGCATCAGGTCTGACAGGGCCAGAGCCGGGCGGGCTTTGAGTGCTTTCTTGCGCGCCGCCGGGATGGCGTCGAGCGTGATCTCGAACGCGAGCACGCGCCCCTCCACGTCGAGCGCTTTGAGGACTCGCGGGTGAATCTCGCCGAACTCGGCGATGATATTGCGGCCGAGGCGCAGAACGCCCGAACGGCCGGGATGCCACCAGTCGCGCGCGTCCGCCGTGATCTGCAGATTGTCCACCGGCGCCTCGGCGGCGGCCAGTGCCGCCAGCACGTCGGCCTTGATGTCGAACACATCGGGCGCCGCGCCGCCGCGCCCGGCGCGCGCCGCGATTATCCGGCGCGCGGCGGCCCCGCCGGAGCGCGGCCCAGCGGGCTG
>JAIUMW010000109.1 GCA_022565365.1 Oceanicaulis sp. | reverse complement strand
GGCGGCGCCGGTGGCGCCGCCTCTTTTTTTTGCGCCAAACTCAAGGATGTGCGGTGAGTCATGCCCGGCTTGCTCGATCACGTTGACCCGGTGACCTGCGAGCCCTAATTTACTCGCCAATGCGGGTCGCGCCGCCAGGTGCGCTGCATCACCTTTTGGAGGGATTTTTCAATGCATGCTCTCGTCGTCGCTGCAGCGGCATCGCTCCTGATGAGCCAGGCTGCTTCCGCTCAGGAGACCGCCCGGCCTATTCCGGCGGAAGCCTTTGCCAATGTGCCGAATATACAGTCTGTCTCGATGGCCAATGACGGGCGCATGCTTGTCGCGCTGGTCGCCGATCCCAACTCTGACAATCAGCGCACGGCGTTGGCCACATGGGATCTGAGCGCGGACGACTTGCCGCAAGTGTTGTCACCGAGCGTGATCACGCCCAGTGGCGATCGCATGGAGTTCATTCAGGCCAGCGCTCTTCCCGCAGGCAAGGTGCTCGCCGTGGGGCGGCAGGATTGGACCGGCCGCCTGGGCGGTTGCGGCGAGGGCTACACCTCGGGCGCCACATCGACCTTTGTGTTCCGCCAGTATATCACCGATGCGCAGCATTCCAGCTTTGATCGTGCGTTTGAAAGCGTGACCCGATCAGTGGGCATCAGCCGGGAGATGCAGCGCTGCCTTGATCTGGTCAGCACCTCTGGCCTGGTCTCGACCTTGCCGCTGGAACCAGATGTTGTTCTGATCAGCCAGTACAATGCTCGCAATGCATCGTCCGACTATTACCGGATGAATCTGCGCACCGGCGAAACCAGCTTGCATCAACGCATCGCCGGGCGTGCGCGCCCGGACGTGATTGATCCGCGCGACGGCACGGTGCTGGTGCAAAGCCGGACCATGGCGGAGGGCAGCGATTTCCGCATCGAATATCTTATCCGGAACGCTAATTCGGGCGAATTCGAATTGCACGATGAGTTTACGACGCGTGCGACCGACCGTTTCAACGTGAGCATCGCCGGACGTGATGAGCAAACGGGTCTGTACTATGTCGTGACGGACAAATTCTCCGATCTCGCCCAAGTTTACTATTATGACGCCGACGCTCGCACCTTCAGCGATGAACCAATTCTGGCGCATCCCGACTGGAGCGCTGCAGGGGTCATTCTCGGGCGCACCCCTGCTCAGTTCAACCAGCTGCTTGGGTTCCGGTATCTTGGGCCGCGTACTGAAGTCTTCTGGATCGACGAAGAGATGCGTGCCATCCAGGATGGCCTTGATCAGGCCTTCCCGGGTCTGAGCGTCAATCTCAGCAGCTGGTCTGACAATCTTGACCGCGTGCTGTTTTCAGTGAGCAGCGGCGCGCGCGCGCCCTCTTTCTATCTGCTGACCAACCGGCAGAATGTTCACCTGGTGGGTCACTCGCGCCCCTGGCTGTCCGAATATCAGATGCGCGAACCGGAACTGGTTCACTACTCGGCGCGTGACGGTTTGCGGATTCCCGGCATCCTGACCCTTCCGGCGGGCTGGTCCCAGTCTGACGGGCCGCTGCCCACGGTGATCCTGCCGCACGGCGGACCCTGGGCGCGCGACAGCGTTGGCTGGGATGGTTCGGGATGGCCGCAATTCCTGGCCAGCCGCGGCTATGCCGTGCTGCAGCCGCAATATCGCGGAACCACCGGTTTCGGCCGGGAACTCTGGCTGGCTGGCGACAATGAGTGGGGCCTGGCTATGCAGGACGACAAGGATGACGGCGCCGCCTGGCTGGTCTCCGAAGGCATTGCAGATCCGGACCGTTTGGCGATCTTCGGCTACTCCTATGGCGGATTCGCCGCGGCTGCGGCGGTGGTTCGGGAAAACAGCCCGTATCAGTGCGCCATTTCAGGTGCTCCGGTGACGGATCTGGGCCGGATCGGCCAGCTCTGGAGCACGAACCGCCTTCAGCGCGCCTTCCAGGGCCGGACGGTGTCCGGGATGGATCCCATCCGTCACACGGACCGGGCCAATAGCCCGGTGATGTTGTATGGGGGCGACCGGGATGTGCGCACCCCCGCCTTCCATGCGCGCAACTTCTATAATCAGGTGCGTGGCCAGGTGCCGGCTCAGCTGCATATCATTCGCGATATGCCGCACAGCCTGCCCTGGTATCCGCGCCACCACACAGAGACGCTCGGTCTGATCGAGAACTATCTCGCCAATGATTGCGGGCCGGGCGGCCTGTAGGCTCTGATCGAGTACGCCTGACGGACAAAGGCCCGCCGGAACAATCCGGCGGGCCTTTTTCATTGTGTCTGGTGTCTTTGGGCTCAGGCCGCCGGCATCACCCGGGCGACCTCATCGACCAGATCGCGCAGATGGAAGGGCTTGGACAGCACTTTGGCCTGGGCGGGCGCGTTGGCGCCGGCGTTCAGCGCAACAGCAGCAAAGCCGGTGATGAACATGATCTTGAGGCCCGGATCCACCTCAGCCGCCCGCCGGGCCAGCTCGATGCCGTCCACGCCGGGCATCACGATATCGGTGAGCAGAAGATCATAGCCGCCGGGCGTCTCGCCCAGAGCCGCCAGGCCTTCCTCCCCGTCAGCGACCCGCTCGACCTCATGGCCGGCGCGCTCGAGCGCCTTGGCGAGGAAGTCTCTCATCGAATCGTCGTCTTCAGCCAGAAGTATGCGGGCCATTCTCATCCCCTTTATGGTCTCCACCCTCTTCACCCTATGGCGCCCAGGTAAAAGTCTGCTGAACGCGGCGGCGGGGTGTTGTCATTGACCCGCGAGGCCGCGGCGCGGACAATGCGGGCCATGTCCAGTCCTCCTGTCGCGTCCGGTCCCGGTTCTGGCGGCGGCGCAAGCGCCGTGCGCGTTCACGCGCCCGCGCGCCGGACTTCGGCCTTCGTATTCGCTTCGCCTCATTCGGGCCGCGACTATGCGCCGGACGCCCTGGCGCGCACCCAGCTTCCGCTCAAGGTCCTGCGCCAGTCCGAAGACGCCTATGTCGACCAGCTTATGGCCAGTGCACCGGGCCATGGCGCGCCGCTTGTCGAGGCGCTGTTCCCGCGCGTCTTCGTGGATGTGAACCGGGCCGAGTGGGAGCTTGATCCGGACATGTTCGATCCGGCGCCGGTCCCGCGGCGTCCGGTGAGCGCCCGGGCGGCGGCGGGCCTGGGCGTCATAGCGCGCACGGCGGCCGATGGCCGTCCGCTCTATGCCGGACGGCTGGCCCTGGGCGAAGCCGAGGCGCGGCTGGCGCAGTGCTATCGGCCCTATCATGGCGCGCTTCAGGCGGAGCTGGCGGCGGCAAAGGCCGCGTTTGGCGAGGCGTTTCTGATTGACTGCCATTCCATGCCTGCGGCCAGCGCCCGCGGCGCCGATATCGTGCTGGGCGACCGGTATGGCGCGGCCTGTTCGCGCGCCTTTATCGCCGCCGCCGAGGCGGAGTTCCGCGCGCTCGGCTTCACTGTTGTGCGCAACCGCCCCTATGCGGGCGGCTATACAACCGAACATTACGGCCGCCCCGCCCGCGGAGTTCACGCCGTGCAGATCGAGATCAATCGCGCGCTTTATCTCGACGAGCGCAGTGTCACGCCCACCGCAGACTTGAAGCCGTTGGCCCGGGCGCTGTCACACTGGATCGGGCAAATGGTCCAGCATGCCCATGCCGTCCCCAGGGCGGCGGAGTAAATCGTGTCACAAGGCCGTTACAAGCGCGTGACACGACCAGCAAGTCTGCGTTATACGCTTGCGCGGGGAATAAGCGTGTGACTTGTTACGAGCGGGGCGGATGCCGATTTGTCCGGACGTTCCGGGCCTCAGGGCCAGAACTCCATCCTCGTTTAAGGAATTGAGCGCCATGACGAACGAAATCGACCACCATGTCGGCAAACGCATCCGCCGCCGCCGCCGCCTGCTTGGCCTGACCCAGCAGCAACTGGCCGTGTCGGGCGGGATACGCTTCCAGCAAGTGCAGAAATACGAAAGCGGCGCCAACCGCGTCAGCGCCAGCCGGCTGTTCGAGATCGCCGAGGCGCTTGATGTACCGGTGCAGTATTTCTACGAAGGCCTGTCGGGCCGTGGCGAAAGCGCTGTGCCCGAAGGCGAGCACATTGCTGCCGACATCCTGTCGCAAAAGGAAACGCTGGACCTGATCCGGGCCTATTACCGGCTCAATGAGCGTCCGCGCCGCCGCCTGCTCGAGCTGGCGCGTTCGCTGGATCCTGACAGCAAGTCCGACGCCGCCTGATCGTGGCTCCGGCCTGGCCGGATCTGACCGGTGAGCTTGCGTTTCTGGAAACGCTGGCGGACGCAGCGCGTCCGCTGGCGCTCCGCCATTTCCGCGCCGGCGCAGTCCCTGAATCGAAAACCACCGGATCTGACGCGGAGTATGATCCCGTCACCGCCGCCGACCGGGATATCGAGACCCGCCTGCGCACCCTGATCGCGCAGCATCGCCCTGGCGACGGCGTGCTGGGCGAGGAGCACGCGCCCACACCCTCGCAAACCGGGCGCACCTTCGTCATTGACCCCATTGACGGCACGCGCGCTTTCATCGCCGGCCTGCCGATCTGGTGCGTGCTGATTGCACTGAGCGGCCCTGACTGCCCCGTGGCCAGCGTGATCGACCAGCCCTTCACCGGCGAACGCTTTCTCGGGCTCAACGGCGAGGCCGCCTGGCTTGATCGCGGGCAGGGCCGCCAGCGGATCCGCACAAGGGGGCAGGCTGTCACCCGGATTGACGACGCCATCATCTCCACCACCGATCCGGGCCTGTTCCAGGGCGCCGAGGCGGACGCCTTCGCCAGCCTCGCCGGCCTGGCCCGTGTGCGCCGCTACGGGCTGGACGCCTATGGCTATGCCGCGCTGGCGCTGGGCGGCATTGATCTGGTGGTGGAAAGCGGGCTCAAGGCCTGGGATGCGGCGGCGCTGATCCCGGTGGTGACCGGAGCGGGCGGCGTCATCACCGACTGGCGCGGCGGACCGTGCCATGATGGCGGTCAGGTGGTGGCGGCCGCCAGCGCCGCGCTGCACGCCCGGGCGCTGGAACGGCTGACCCCGGCGGCGGCCTGAGCGAGAAGCCCCAACCTGCAAAGGGTTGAACCGCGCCCGCTGTCAGGCCATCTGTCATACAAGAGCAAAGGCGGTCCGACATGTTCATCCAGACTGAAATCACCCCCAATCCCGACACGCTGAAATTCCTGCCTGGCCAGGAGATCGCGCCGGGCACGCCGCGCGATTTCGCCTCGCCTGAGGCCGCGCAAACCTCCCTGCTGGCGCGCGAGCTGTTCGCCATTGACGGGGTGACGGGCGTGTTCGCAGGTGCGGACTTCGTTTCGGTCACCAAGCGCGAAGACGCCGACTGGATCCAGATCCGGCCGGCGATTCTGGGCGTGATCATGGACGCGGTGCAGTCCGGCCAGCCCCTGTTCGGCGAAGCGGCTGGAACCGGCCATGCCGAATACACCGGCGAGGCCGAGGGCATTGTGCGCGAGATCATGGATGTCATCGACACCCGCGTGCGCCCGGCCGTGGCGCGCGATGGCGGCGATATCGTGTTCCACGCTTATGACGCGGACAGCGGCGTGGTGCAGCTGCACATGCGCGGCGCCTGCGCAGGCTGCCCGTCCTCGGCCATGACCCTGAAGCATGGCATCGAGAACCTGCTCAAGCATTACGTGCCCGAGGTGACGGGCGTGGAGGCGATGGTTTAGGCAGCGTTTCCGGCTGCGCAACCAGGTGTTTCCCGCCGCCGGGGTGGCGGCGCCCGGCCTGCCGCCTTATGTCTCAAGCACGCCTTCAGACAGACCGACGACACCGGAGACCGCTTCATGACCGATTCCACCCCGCTCGCCCTTGCTGACCGTCACAAGCCGCTGGGCGATCATGCTCTCGACCAGCTGTTTCGCGGGGCGCGCACCTTCTATTCCTGGGAGGATCGCGACGTCTCCGACACCACGCTGCACGCGCTCTATGAGCTTTTGCAGTTTGGTCCTACCAGCGCCAATCAGAGCCCGGCGCGCTTTCTCTTCCTCAAGGGCGAGGCGCAAGCCAAGCTGCGCCCGCACCTGATCGAGGCCAATATCGAGAAGACCCTGACCGCGCCGGTCACGGTGGTGCTCGCGTGGGACTGGAATTTCCACGACAAAATCCCTGAGCTCTTTCCGCATAATCCCGATGCGCGCGACTGGTTCGCCAGCGACGAGGCGCGGTTTGAGAACGGCTTCCGCAACAGCTCGCTCCAGGGCGCCTATCTGATCATGGCCGCACGCGCGCTGGGGCTGGATTGCGGGCCCATGTCCGGCTTTGACAAGGCGGGCGTGGACGAAACCTTCTTCAAGAGCGATCCGGACATGGGCGCCTGGCGCTCCAACTTCCTGATCAATCTGGGCTACGGAACGGAAGAAAACCTCTTCCCCCGCCTGCCCAAGCTCGGCTTCGACACAGCGGCGAAAATCCTGAGCTAAGCCCCATTCAGGCGTCGAGCCCGGCCAGCGCCCGTGCGAAATCGCGGGCGCTGAAAGCCTGAAGGTCCGCCTCACCTTCGCCCACCCCGATAAAGTGTATGGGCAGGCCGTAGCGCTCGGCCACCTGGACCAGCGCGCCGCCCTTGGCGGTGCCGTCCAGCTTGGTCATGATCACGCCGGTCACCCCGCCCGCCTCCATGAAGGCTTCGGCCTGGGACAGGGCGTTGGAGCCCACTGTGCCGTCGAGCACCAGCAGGACGTGGTGGGGCGCGGTCTCATCCATCTTGCGGATCACACGCACGATCTTGCGCAGCTCGTCCATCAGCTCGGTCTTGTTCTGCAGGCGCCCCGCCGTATCGATCAGCACCGCGTCCGCGCCCTCGCGCCGCGCGGTCTCCACCGCGTCAAAGGCGAGGCCCGCCGCGTCCGATCCGATGGGCCGGCTCATGAAGCGCGCCCCGGCGCGCTGCGACCAGACGTCCAGCTGCTCCACGGCGGCAGCGCGGAAGGTGTCGCCAGCGACGGTGACGATGGACGCGCCCTCGCGCGCCATCTTCACTGCGATCTTGCCCAGCGTGGTCGTTTTGCCCGACCCGTTGACGCCGACAAACAGCACCACGCGCGGCGCGGGGCCGGACATGTCCAGCGCCTGTTCACAGGGCTGCAGCGTCTCGGCCACCACGGCGGCCAGCGCCTCGCGGATCTCGGCGCCAGTGATTTCGGAATCAAACTTGTCGCGCGCCAGACGCGCCGTGACCCGGGCCGCCGCCGGCGCGCCCAGATCGGCTGAGATCAGCAATTCCTCCAGCTCCTCCAGCGCCGCATCGTCGAGCTTGCGCCTGGCGAACACGGTGGTGAAGGCGTCGGTCAGGCGCGAGGAGGATTTCTTCAGCCCCGAGGCGAGGCGGGCGAACAGGCCTTTGGTGTCAGGTGCGGGTGTTTCCGGGACAGACGCTTCCAGGGCCGGGGCTTGCGCCCTGACCACGGGTGTCTCAACCGGGGTGTCATGCGCTTCTGGCTCCGGCGGTTCCGGCGCTGCGGACACGTCCGGATCGGCGTCAGGCGCAGGGGCCGGCGCGGGCAGCGGGGCTGTTTCAGTCTCAGCCGGGACCGGGTCAGGCGAGTACCGGACCGGCTCCGGGCTGGCTTCCGGTTCGGTCTCACGCGCCTCTGGCGAGGCTGCGTCCTGTTTCTTGTCGTCCTTCTTGCCGAAGCCGAAGCGGAACCAGCTCATATCGCGGCCTCCAGTGCTTGGGCGTTCAGCGCCTGGCCATCATGGCCGGTGACTTTCGCGCGCACCAGCGCGCCGGGGCGGGCAGGCGAATCGATGCGCACCGGCGTGAAGTCGGCGGCGCGCGCCTGACCGCCGCTCTCCATCAGCACATCCAGTTCCTTGCCTGCCTGCCGGGCCAGATGCCGGGTCAGCGCCGCTGCGCCGGCCTCTCGCAGGCGGGCGGCGCGGGCCTTGATCACGGCGCGGTCGAGCTGGGGCATGCGCGCAGCCGGCGTGCCGGGCCGGGGCGAGAAGGGGAAGGCGTGCACGAAGGCCAGATCGCATTCCTCCACGAGGCGCAGCGTGTTCTCGAACATGGCCTCGGTCTCGGTGGGAAAGCCTGCAATCAGGTCGGCGCCAAAGGCGATGTCCGGGCGCGCGGCGCGCAGGGCGCGGGTCAGCGCAATGGCGTCGGCGCGCAGATGGCGGCGCTTCATGCGCTTGAGGATCATGTCATCGCCCGCCTGCAGCGACAGATGCATATAGGGGCAGAGCCGCTCCTCTTCTGACACGGCGCGCATCAGATCCTCATCGATCTCGATGGCGTCGATGGAGGACAGGCGCAGGCGTTTGAGGTCCGGGACCTGTTTCAGGATCGCGCGCACCAGCCGCCCGAGCTTGGGCGTTCCGGGCAGGTCGCCGCCCCAGCTGGTCATGTCCACGCCGGTGAGCACGACCTCGCTATGGCCGGTCTCCACCAGGCGGCGCACCTGCTCCACCACATCGCCCGCCGGGGCCGAGCGGGCATTGCCCCGCCCATAGGGGATGACGCAGAAGGTGCAGCGGTGATCACAGCCGGTCTGCACCTGCACAAAGGCGCGCGCCCGGCCCTCCAGCCCGTCCACCAGATGGGGCGAGATGTCGGTGACACTCATGATGTCGCCCACGCTCACCCGCTCGCCGCCTTCAATCGTCAGGGCGCGGAAGCTTTCGGCGCGCAGTTTCTCGGCATTGCCCAGCACCACATCCACCTCGGCCATGCGCGCGAAGCGCTCCGGCTCGATCTGGGCGGCGCAGCCGGTGACGATCAGGCGCGCGTCCGGGCGTTCGCGGCGCAGGCGGCGCAGGGTTTGGCGGGCCTGGCGCACGGCTTCTGAGGTCACGGCGCAAGTGTTGAGAATGACCGCGTCCTGCAGGCCGGCGGCGCGCGCATGGTCGCGCATCACCTCGCTCTCCCAGGCATTGAGCCGGCAGCCGAACGTGATGATCTCCACGCCCTCGCGTGCAGGCGTTTCCGGGGCCTTCTCGGCCGATATGTCTTCAACCGTGTTCATGGCCGCGCAAAGTGGGCGCGCCCCGGTCCAGGGTCAAGCTGAGCGTGTGTCAGCGCCCGCCCAATTTCCGCCCGAAGCCTTGCCTTTCATGTCCAATGAGGCCAACCCTGACCCGCGTGTCCGCTGTCTCAAGGGACTTCCATGACCCAGTACGACTCCGCCACCCGCCAGCCCGTCCCGCGCAAGGCGCGCTTCACCGGGCCGGGCCAGTATATTCTCTGGATGGCGGTGTTCCTGTCTGCCGTCGCCGCCTTGTGCGTGGTGCTGCATGAGCCGCTGATCACCGCGTTTCAGGCCAACCCGGCCATTAATGGCGTGATCCTGGGCGTGCTGGTGATCGGCGTCGCCTATACCTTCCAGCAGGCGCTGGCCATCGGGCCGAGCGCGCGCTGGCTGGTGCGCCTGCATGGCGCTGAACATCCTGACAAGCTGCCCCAGCCGCCCGCCCTGATCGCGCCCATGGCGGCGCTGATCACCGATGCCGCCGACGGCC
>JAIUMW010000108.1 GCA_022565365.1 Oceanicaulis sp. | reverse complement strand
TCAACATTAAAGCCGCCGGGCTGGCGGTGTTAGCCCTTGGAGAGAATGTAAGCGGCATGGAGTCAGTCTCCGTGTCCGGTTCTCAGTGAATTGGGAATCCTCGTCCTTAAGGGCGAGGAGCAGTCAACCTCCAGGTACACCTTCCCGTCTTTGCAACGACTATGCTCGCTCACCAGATCCTCTATCCCAAGCTCCGATAGGAGCGACAGCGGTGCTTCGAGCCACCCGTGGTGCATGCCTGGGTGCATGCGCAATTCCAGCGTACCGGCCATCGTGTGACTCCATCTTCAGATGGGGGCAGCCGGCGCTGCCCCATACGGTTCAAATGCCGTGCTCGTTGAGGGCCGCGAAGGGAATGTCGTCGTCGATGTCGATTCCACCGCCGCCGGCGTAGGCGGCATCCGCCACGGGTTCGGGAGAGCGATGCTGCGGCTGACCACCTTGGGGCTGGCCTTGTCCTTGCCCCTGATTGCGAGCGGAACCGCTGCCGGCATTTTCGCCCCGAGAATCCAGCATCTGCATTTCGTTGGCAACGATCTCGGTCTTGTACCGGGTTTGACCATCCTCACCTTGCCAGCTGCTCGTGCGCAGGCTGCCCTCGATATAGACCTTGGATCCCTTCTTCAGGTATTCGCCCGTGATTTCCGCCAGCCGACCGAAGCAGACGATGGAGTGCCATTCCGTCCGCTCGCGCACGTCATTGGACTGCCGGTCCTTCCACTGTTCGCTGGTTGCGATCCGAAAGTTGGTGACCTGAGCCCCACCTTGTGTGAACCGCGACTCGGGATCGACGCCGAGATTCCCGACCAGGATCACCTTGTTCACGCCCCGTGCCATGCCTTGCTCCTTCTTTGCGAAACGAGTTGATTGCCTATTGTTGTATCACCCTTTCCCTTCCAAGGAAGGCGTCACCAAAGCGTTTTTCTCCAGTCCCGCGGCGGCGGGGGAGGTTCGTTTTCTGCCGTGGATTGGTCTGCTCTGCGGCGGTCACTGTCGATTGTCGACAGAGAGTATTCGAGGACTTCTGCTGGATCCCAGGCGATCGCTGTCACGCTGGATGAGAGTTCGGGTACGTCCTGAATCTGCGTCCAAGAGCTGGTCCGAAGCGTTGAAAGATAGGGGGCGGTTCGATGCCCGACAAGCAGGTGTCGTCCGTCAGGGGTGAACAGCACTGCCGCGGAGCGATCTGGCAGTGCCGGCGTGCCGTGGACCTCGGCCCAGCCCCTGCGATGGAACACCTGCAGGTTCAGGCGCCCGCGAGTGGCGATGGCCAGGTACGACCCATCCTGGCTGTAGGCGATGTCGTAGGGTGGCCCTTCCACTTCGGGCCGGTCATCACGCTCCTTGAAGCCCGAGGCCACATCGAGGAAGGTGATTCTGGGTCTGACGCTGTGGCCGACGGCCAGCTCCCGGCCGTCTGGTGAGAACTTGACGCTCAAGCCAGATCCGCGGAAGGGAGGGGTATCGCGCAGGGCAGCCCACCGATGGGTGTCGAACACGGTCAATCTATTGCCGGAAAGGTGAGCAACGGCCAGGTAGCGTCCGCTTGGATGGAAGTCCACGTCGTTCGCATTGTTGGGCACACCGCCGGAAAGGTGCACAGGGCGCAGTGTTTCGGTGTCGAGCAGGGTCAGGTTGGGGCTGCTGCTATGCGCAATCGCCAAGTGCTGGCCGTCAGGGCTGTATGCCAGGCCGTTCACGGGGCCAGGTATCGAGTGCTGGATCTGGCGTTTCGATCCGGTTTCCGCCTCGAGGATGGTCAGGAATGGGCTGCTTGAGTGCCCGATCGCGATGGAATCCCCATTGGGTGATCGAGCGATGCTCGTCACGGTGCCCGAGACGCCAGGTGGATCTCCTACAGTTGTCCAGCTGTGATCGACGAATGAGAGTGACCGCATGCCGCTGTGGCCGACCATGAGTCTGGTATTCAGGTCGAGCGTGTCCTTGGGGTCATCCTGTTCTGATTCATGGGAATCTGAAGCTTCTGAGGTGTCCCTGCCACCAGACTCGGGATCGTGTTCCTCGGGCGGAGTGCCATGAAGCTCCTGATACCGTTCGCGGAGGCGGAGCTCGTAGACCGACTCGGTCGGAGGTGCGTCCTCGACCGCCTGGTCGCCGGCAAATGCCGGCGGGGTAACGATGGCGGTCGAGAATACTGCGATGGCTGCAGCGTAGCCGCAGAGCTTGAAAATTACGCGTGGGTGCATGTCGGATTCTCCCGTTTCTGCTGGGAGAATTAGACCGTATTTGAGATCGGATTAGGGCTGGCTAATTGCACAAAATATGCACTTCCGCCGGCGAAGGTCCGTTTGCCGGCGAAATACGTCCCTCAGCCCTCCAGAGCAGCAGAGGTTGCTATTCCTTGATTCGAAGATCCTCAAGCTCACCGCCCTGCTTTATGTGCTCGACGACCCACTTGGGCTTCCGCCCCTGGCCGGTCCACGTCAGAGTCGGCTTCTCGGGGTGCTGGAAGCGGGGCTTGCCCTTGGTGGTCTTGCTCTTCGCCGCCTGGACGATTTCGTCCAGTGGCAGATTGTGTTTCCGGGCGATCGCTATCAGTTCACGAGCAGCTTCCTGCTGCTTTCGTTTTGCGCGGCTCTTCCGCTCCTTCTGGATGGCTAATTCCAGGTCGGTCAGCTCTCGCTCCGACATCTCCGTGAGGGTTTCAAAGGCATCAGTCATACGATTTCCTTCTGCTGTTCCTGAATGCTGACCATGAACAAGGGCCTTTGGTTCACTGCCATGGTTCCCTATGCGTTCGGTTGCGAAGAGGCCATGTCCGCGCTGATCTTGTAGAGCGGCCCTTCGACCGATCCTGCCGGCGTGACGATGATGGGATGCTTCTTCGCCCCCTGATGAATCCCGCAGATGGTCATATCCCGACCATCCACCTTGATGACTCGCCCGAAATCGGAAGGCTTCAAGCCATACTGCGTACAGGTGAGCTCGAAGGCCCGTTGCTCGCCGCTGATGACCTCGCCATTCGGGCGCCGGTATTCCTTGCACTTCAGGGTGAGCTTGCAGGTAGCTGAAACCTCGTCGTAGTTCAGGGCGCCAAGGGAGACCTTCAGCCCGAATCTGGTTTCGATGGATTGCAGTGCCTCTTTCACGGCGGCATGCACGGCTCGTCTGCTGCCCGCATCGAAGTCGGTGATCCGCTCAGCTTGTTCTGTCATTGCTTGCTCCAGTTGGCGTGCGCCCCGGGGAGGGGGCGCACTGGCTTGTTCAGTGCGTCTCGGGCTCGTCGTCCTCGTTGTCATCCTGGGGCGAAGCAGGCACGGCAACGGCGTACTTCACCGTGCCATTGCGGATGATCGACGCTCCGGCGGCAGCCCGGCCGGTGGCGGGCACGTCATCACCCGTCACGCGATTCGCGCCCCCGTTTTCGTTGAATATCACAAGATCCTGAGCAGGGAAGATCACTGCTGCGGCTGCCAGGTCACCCGAGCGCCGAATCGGTCCGAAGCAGGTCACCCCGGATCCGCCGCGGCCCTGCAGGGGGAACAAAGTCACCGGCGTCTTCTTGCCAACACCCATCGAGCCGATGCAGATCAGCGCTGATGAATCGACGTCATTTGCCGTCACGATCGAGGCAGCCAGTACCCGGTGTCCCGAAGCCAGCTTGATGCCTCGGACACCTCGACCGGTTCGGCCGATGGGGCGTGCCTCGCTCATGCTGAATCGAATCGCTTTCGACCCGCTGCCCACGATCAGCAGGTTGTCTGCATCGGACTGACTGATCCGGGCTGCCACAATCTCGTCGCCATCATTGAGGGTGATGCCACGAACGCCGCCGGACCGCTTGGCGCCCATGAATTCCGACAGCAGCGTGCGTTTCACGAGCCCGGCCGAGGTGACGATGACCAGCGATTGGCTCTCGTCCTCGATGTCGGATGCGGAGAGCATCGCGACCACGGTTCCGTCGAGACCGGAGAAGACGTTGCGATAGTGGCGGCCCTTGGTACCGAGCCCCGACTCGGGGATCTCCCAGGCTTTCACGCAGTGCACCTGGCCTTCATCGGTCACCGCGAACAGGTAGTCATGGCTGGACGTGTGGTGAATGGCCGTCACGAAGTCATCGTTTCCGACATCCACGACCGAACGACCCCGTGTGCCCCGGTTCTGCTTTTTCATGGCGCTAATCGGGATTCGCTTCACGTAACCCGCCTGGGTCGCGATCAGCAGCACGTCTTCCTGAGGGATCAGGTCCTCATTGGTGATGCTGCTCATTTCTTCGATGATCTCGGTTCGCCGTGGCTGGCCGTGGGCATCTCGAACGGCGTTCAGCTCATCGCGCAGCAGATCTCGCTGCCGGTCGCGGCTGGAGAGGATGTCCCGCAGCTCGACGACGGTCAGGGACAGCTTGGTGTGTTCGTCGCGGATCTCCTGAATCTGGAGCCCTGTCAGGCGCTGCAGCTTCATGTCGAGGATGGCCTGTGCCTGAGCTGCATCGATCCCGAGGAGTTGTTCCAGCGCAGTGCGGGCGGATGACGGGTCGGCCGAATCGCGGATGGTCCGAATGGTGTCATCGAGGCGGTCCAAGGCAGCGAGAAAGCCCTCCAGCATGTGCAGCCGCTCAAGCACCTTGTCGAGGTCGAACTGCGTGCGTCGCTGAATGACCTCAATTCGGTGGTCATAGAACGCCTGGAAGACATCGCGGATGCCCATTTGCTTGGGATCCATCCCGAGTAGCGCCATGACGTTGTAACTGATCGTCACTTCCAGGCTTGTCAGGGCCATCAGCTGCATCATGATGAGCTCGGGCTCATGGCCCTTTTTGACGTCCACGACGATTCGGATCCCGCGCTTGTTGGACTCATCGCGCAGATCCACGATGCCCTCGACCTTGCGCTCCTGAACAAGGGTGCCGATGGATTCCACGAGCTTCGCTTTGTTCACAAGGTAGGGGATTTCGGTGATGACCAGCCGCTGGCCCTGCCGACGCTCCTCGGTCGCCCACCTTGAGCGCAGCTTCACCTTCCCGCTGCCGGTTTCGAGGGCCTGCCGGTAGCCGGAGAGGCCGTGAACGATTCCGCCGGTCGGGAAGTCCGGAGCCGGGATGTGACCTGCAATCTCCCCGACGGTGATGTGGGGGTTCTCCATCCAGGCGAGGAATGCCGCGGCAGTTTCGTTGAGGTTGTGGGGTGGAATGCTGGTCGCCATGCCAACGGCAATGCCCTCGCAGCCGTTCACCCACAATTGGGGGTAGGCACAGGGAAGGACCACCGGTTCGTGTTCGGTTCCGTCAAAGTTCTCCCGGAAGTCGACCGTGTTCTTCCCGATGTCGGTGAAGAGCTTGGCGCCCATCTTCGACATCCGCATTTCCGTATAGCGCATGGCGGCGGCCGAGTCGCCGTCAATGGAGCCGAAGTTGCCCTGGCCGTCGATCAGGGGGTGTTGCATCGACCAGGGCTGTGCCAGTCGCACCGCGGCGTCGTAGGCAGCCGAGTCGCCGTGGGGGTGGTACTTGCCGATCACTTCACCGACGACTCGCGCGGACTTCTTGTAGGGCGAATTCGGGCCGATGCCGAGAGAGTGCATCGCGTAGAGAATCCTGCGGTGCACCGGCTTCAGGCCGTCCCGGGCGTCGGGCAGTGCCCGGTCGGTGATCACACTCATGGCGTAGTCGAGGTAGTTCTCCTTCATGACATGCGCCAGGGGACGGATGATCGGGGTGTTCTCGTGGGTCGTGATGGTCATTGCGGGTTTCCTTTCTGCTATCCGGTTCAGAGGTCCACGTTGGCGTGATGGGCGTTGGCCTGGATGAACTCCCGCCGTGGGGGCACCTTGTCGCCCATGAGCATGCTGAACACTTGGTCGTCCTCGGACGGGTTGTCCGGGTCGTAGGTGACCTGGGCGAGGATTCGGGATTCGGGGTCCATCGCAGCCTCCCAGAGCTGATCAGGGTTCATCTCCCCGAGGCCCTTGAACCGCTGGACGGACCACTTGTCCGCGTCTTCGCGCCCGTCGAGGAAGCTGCGCAGTTCGGCCTCGTCCTTCAGGTAGTGAGAGGTCTTGCCTTTGCGTGCTTTGTAGAGCGGAGGGATGGCGACGTAGATGTGGCCCCGTTTGATCAGATCAGGCAGGTAGACGTGGAACAGAGTCAGCAGCAGGGTGGCGATGTGCGCGCCATCCACGTCCGCATCCGCGAGGATGATGACCTTGTGGTAGCGCAGCCCCTGAATGTCGAACTCAGACTTGGTGCCGCAGCCGAGCGCGAGCACGACGTTCTTCACTTCTTCGGATTGCAGGATCCGTCTCGGGTCTGCCCGGTAGGTGTTCAGGATCTTCCCCTTCAACGGCAGGATGGCCTGATACTCCCGCTCCCGGCCCTGCTTGGCGGAGCCGCCGGCGGAATCCCCTTCCACGATGAACAGCTCGGATCGGGCCGGGTCTTGTTCCTGGCAGTCCGCCAGCTTGCCGGGCAGGGCGGTGCGGGAAATGGCGGACTTGCGCGAGACGATCAGCTCACTGGCCTTGGCTGCAGCCTCGCGGGCCTTCTGGGCGAGCTTCGCCCGCTCGATCACTTCCTTGGCGAGGGGTGGATTTTCCTCGAACACCCGCTCGATGGCGGCTCGGGTTGCCCGGGACACCACGCCCTGGATCCCGTTGTTGGTGAGCTTGTCCTTGGTCTGGTTGGCGAAGCGGGGGTCACCGAGACGGACGGCGCAGGCAGCCACGAGACCGGAGTGGGTGTCTTCGGCGGTGAGTTTCTGGTTGCCGCGCAGCATCCCGTTGGCGTTGGCGTAGTCGTTCAGGGCCTTGGTGACAGCGAGCTTCAGGCCGGTGATATGCGTGCCTTCGGAGTTCGGGATGATGTTGGCGAACCCGGAGATACGTCCGTTTCGCTCGTGCCAGCGCAGGGCGATGCTGACCTCGACTTCACCCTCCTTGTCCACTTCCTCAGCCGCATCGGATTCGATCAGTGGTGTGATGGCGTCACCGCACCGGCCGGAGAGCTCATCGAGCAGTTCACCGAAGCGTTCTGCCTGAAACCGGATTTCCGTGGGCGAATCCTGGGTCTCGTCCACCAGGGTGAGTGACAGACCGGGTGCCAGGTACGATGTGAACCGTAGGCGTGACGCTACCGTGTCGACATCGAACGCCACGTCTTCATCGAATATGGTCATGTCGGGCCAGAAACGGACGGCGGTGCCGGTCCTTGAGGCAGCGCCGGTGGCTGCCAGCTCGGCCTCGGGTTGTCCACCATCCCTGAAGGTCTGCTGCCAGACCTGACCTTCACGCCAGACCGTGAGATCCATGCGCGCGGAAAGCGCGTTGGTGGCGGCGGCACCGACGCCATGAAGGCCCCCCGAGACCTTGTAGCTGTCCGAGTCGAACTTGCCGCCGGCATGCAGAGTCGTCAGCACGACCGTGGCCGTGGCCACGCCTTCCGTCGGGTGAATGTCGACGGGGATGCCCCGGCCGTTATCGGTGACGGAGGCGGAGCCGTCGTTGTGGATCGTCACCTTGATGTCCGTGCAGTGGCCGGCCATGGACTCGTCTACGGCGTTGTCAACCAGCTCCCACAGGCAGTGGTGCAGGGCTCCTGTATCCGTGCCGCCAACGTACATGCCGGGACGTTTGCGGACAGGTTCCAGCCCTTTCAGTACGCGCACAGAAGCGCCGCTGTATGCAGTTTCAGACATGGGTACTCCAGATTGATGTCGATGGGGTTCTGGCCGGCGGGTGGCCGAGAGACCACCCGCCAGTTCAGCGTCAAGCCGTTCGCGTAATGGCGGGAACACCGTTTTCAGTGTCGAAATCGACGTGGAATTTCTGACCCCGGAAGTGTTCACGACCAGCGCTGAGCAGTGCGTTCTGCATCAGGGCCAGCAGCAGCGCAGCACTGTCCTCGTTGAAGCCGAAATTGACGATGTTGCGCAGGTCGCGGAGGTCGTCATCCAACCACGTCTCGTTGAACTGATCGTGTTCATCCTCGTAGCTACTGACCTGAAGCAGCATGCTCTCCAGGTGTTCCAGGCCACCTGCAGGAACGAGCAAGTGGCCTGTCTCCGGGTCGAATGACGGTGCATTCGTGATGACAAGCTCGGGGAGAGACGGATCCTCTGCCGTGGCGGTGTAGGAATCACAGCAGATAACGTCGAAGTCGACGCCGTGACCAGCGAACGAGCGACCTGGGCGCGGGTTCTCGACGGATGCAATCCGAAGACCTGCAGAGGTCAGGTCCACAGCACAAGAGGCCCAGTGCCCCTTTGTCCGAACGGCGTTCGGTTCAATCGCAGGCCAGCCAAGTGCCACGGCATAGGCAGCTACGAGGGATTGCTCGTCCACGTCCTCGAAGAAGTCCATGTCATCAAGCATCCAGATGAGCTGGCTGCACGGCTGCAGCACATCAGAATATGGTTCCTGCTGACTGGGAAAATGCGTCCTGAGCGCCCGTTCGGAAGCGTCACCACACCATCTGTCCAGCCCTGTCGGTGAGACGTAGATGCCCCACCGATGGCCTGTCAGGGGGCAATCCTCAAGCAGCTCCGGGCAACCATGACTCAGTGCCGCACCCGTCCAGAGGCGGGAAAACTCGATCGGACTGAGTGCAGCTTTCGCACCTTGGATCTTCTCCCGCCACTTCTCAGCGATGATCGACTGCACCGCATCGAGCTGCGCTTTGCCATCAATCAACTGATCCCGGTCCGGCATACGCGCACGAAATTTGCTGCTGTCGAGGTGGATGATTCCCTTTTCTCTCCCAATGATTTGAAGCGGGAACCTCTGCAGCGGCAAGCCCTGCAGGTATCCTCTGAGCGAGATGACGGGGTCAGTTGGGTCGAACGGATAGGAGACGAATCCGTAAGGCGTATCGAAACCATCAAGGTTGTCTGCAGCGTGGGGCCGCTCAATCTCGTGGCCGTTCAGCAACACGGGGATCGAGAACCCCTGGGATGCACGCTCCAGAGCGCCCCGAACATCGTGTGAATATAACTGCCCACCCCGCAGGAGGTCTGATCGAAGGTGCAGCGTGATGCGGGTGCCGATCATGGGGTGGGCCTCTTGAAGCACCACCGGAGCGAAGGCAAGCCGGTCGGCAGTATCCGCGTCGAGTACCCATGAGGCAGATTCCACCTTCACGCGCTCAGACGCGAAGATCGCGGAAGCGAAGCCGACCCCGTAGGGGTTCTCGGATGCCAGTGCATCCAGGTTGTCCCAGCCGCTCTTCCCGAGAGTGAGCAGTGCGGAGGGGTCCGAGATCCCGCTACCGTCGTCCGCGACGCTCAGGATGTTCGGCTGTTCATCAAACTGGATCTCGACCCTGCTGGCCCCACTCCGGCGGGCGTTCTGCATCAGCTCGCTCAGGAAGGTCAGGGGAGATGTGAACTGGTCGCGGGCAGACCGGAGAAGTCCTTCGCGGGAAACGGCGATCGACACTCTTTGCGGCATTGCAGACATGATGTCCTCCTTCAGTGCTGAGTCGTTGATTCGCATTGTTGAAACCAGAATCACACGGAAAATCAGCAAAGGAAGAGGCGTGGGGGCGGCTA
>JAIUMW010000107.1 GCA_022565365.1 Oceanicaulis sp. | reverse complement strand
GCCCTCCCCGATGGCCCGCAGGACCGGATTGGCCCGCGACACGTGGCCGGTCAGCGCGCTGACCCGCCCATCGGCCCCGCGCTCCAGCACCACCGGCGTGCGCGCCGCGACAAACCCGTCCGCGCCCTGGACCACGATCGTGGCGAAGGGCCAGGCGCCAAGCACGGCTTGCGCCTTGGCCGGGTCGTCGACAGCAAAGGCGTGCGGCGGCCAGCTCATCGCCAGGGTCAGTCCTCTCTAGCTCGTGTGCGCCTTGTAGGCGGCGTCGTCCATCATGGCGTCAAGCTGCGAGGGGTCGGACAGTTTCAGTTTCACAAACCAGCCCTCGCCGTCCGGCGCCTCGTTGACCATGGCCGGCGTGCCTTCCAGCGCGTCATTGACCGCGACGATCTCGCCGGAGGCCGGGGCATAAACCTCCGAGGCCGCCTTGACGCTTTCCACCACGGCCATTTCATCGCCCTGGGACAGGGTCTTGCCGATTTCGGGCAGCTCGACGAACACCACATCGCCCAGCTGTTCGGCGGCGTAGGCGGTGATCCCCACGACAGCGAAATCACCGTCAATGCGGATCCATTCATGGTCCTTGGTGTAGCGGGTGGTCATGGTGCGTCTCCTCCAGACAATCAGGTCAGCCGCGATAGAAACGGTGCGGCGCAAACGGGGTTTTGGCGATTTCGGCCGGGCGCGCCTTGCCGCGCACCATGAGCTCGATGGGCTGGCCGGGCTTGGCCAAATCGGTACGGACATAGCCCATGGCGACAGGGCCGCCCACGGTCGGGCCGAACCCGCCCGAGGTGACCACTCCGACCGTTTCGCCGCCCACGACAATCTCTGTGCCCTCGCGCGCCGGGGCGCGGTCACCGGGCAGGATGCCGACGCGCTTTTTCTCCGGCCCGGCTTCCAGCTGGGCCAGGATGCGCGCGGCGCCGGGGAAATCGGCGCGCTCACGGCGCGATTTGGCCAGCGCCCACACCAGGCTCGCCTCCACCGGCGTGATGGTTTCGTCCATGTCATGGCCATAGAGGCACAAACCCGCTTCAAGGCGCAGCGAGTCGCGCGCGCCAAGGCCGATGGGCTTGACCCGGGCATCGCCGAGCAGGCGGCGCGCCAGCGTGTCCGCCTCATGCGAACGGACCGAAATCTCAAACCCGTCCTCGCCGGTATAGCCCGAACGCGAGATGAGCAAGTCCATGCCCTCCAGCGCGAACCCGCCGGACTGCATGAACACCAGCTTCGCGGCGTCAGGGCACAGATCCGCCATGACCGTGCCCGCCTGCGGCCCCTGCAGCGCCAGCAGCGCGCGGTCACCCAGCTCATGCAGCTGCGCGCGCTCGCCAAACCTGGCGCGCATATGGGCGAAATCGCTCTCCTTGCAGGCGGCGTTGACCACCATGAACAGATCGCCATCGTCCGGCCGGGAGATCATCAAATCGTCCATGATCCCGCCCTGGTCATTGAGGAGGAGCGTGTATTTCTGCTCGCCTGCGCCCAGCGCCGCGAGATCGGCGGTGACCAGGGCCTCGAACGCCGCCTCATCGCCGCTGACGCGCGCCTGGCCCATATGGGAGACGTCGAACAGGCCGGCGGCGGTGCGGGTGTGGTTATGCTCGGCCATCACGCCGTCATACTGGACGGGCATGGCATAGCCCGCGAACGGCACCATGCGCGCGCCGAGCTCCACATGGAGATCGTAAAGCGGGGTCTTTTGAAGGCTTGCGTCGTCGGCCATCTCGTCAGAATCCTCAAGCGCGGGTTGGCGGCTACGATCCGGCAAGAACCGGAACCGTATGCGCCCCCGCTGTCCCGAGACCTGAGAGATTCCTGCGTCCACAGACCTTTGGCCTGCGGCGCATTGCTCCTTCGGTGGGGCGGCGGATGAAAACCTTCCGCGCCCGCTTTCCAGCGTCGGCCATCATCCTGCGGTCCTGTCGCCTGAGCGTTTCCGGGGCGGTTGCGCCTTCGGCGCCGGCGTCTTTGGCCGGTCTCTCCCGCAGGGGGCCTTCATGCATGCCCGATCCCGCCCGCCTCCCGGCGCTCGCAACCGACGCGACAAACTAGCCAGACACAGAGTCGAGTCAATCGGGGATGCGGGTTGCCGGGAATGTCACTGCGCGGCAGATGTCGGTATGCTCCAGAAGCTCATGGGGCGGTGACTGGCCGGGCAGCTGCGCCAGCACGACCTGCAGGCCTTCCTTTCGAACGTGCTTCATTGCCGGGGCGCAATCGGTGTCATTCGTCAGCAGAATGATCCGCTCAACCGCCCGCTTTGCCGAGAGCACCGCCATGTCGAGGCCGATCCTCATATCGACGCCCTTCTGCTCGAAGTCAGGCCGGAAATCGTCATCGGCGAGGGCGCGGGGCGACACCGGCACCCGTCTGGGCTTGAAGCCCCGAAATTTGAGAACGCCCCGCCGCACGGCGATCAGATCGCGACGCGCCAGTTCATCGAGCCAGCCGCCCGACGCATCGAATACGACCTCGTCGCCGCTTACCGGCAAACGGGCCCTGCCCTGATAGGGCGCACAATCATAGTACAGCGCGCGCAGCAAGGTTTCTTCGCCAGCGAGCGCACGATGAGCCAAAGCTTCAATAAAGTCGGGATTGTAGGTACGCCCTGCCACGCGAGCCATAACACGGCAGAAACCACCATCCATGAGGACCGCCACCCGCATAAAGAAACCCCCAAGCTTTCGCTCAGGGGTTTATATACATACCCGCCTACGGGTGTAACGGATTTTTATATCCTACTCGAAACGGGCTTGAATCTCAAGGGACGCTACATCCGCTCCGGCGCATCCAGACCGATCAGGCCCAGCACGGTATTAAGCTGCGTCAGCGTGGTACGCGCCAGGGTCAGGCGGCTGGCGCGGATGGCCTCATCCTTCTCCGGCAGGATCGGGCACTGGGTGTAGAAGGCGGAGAAGGCCTGGGCGAGATTGAAGGCGTGCTCGCACAAAATGTGGGGCGCCCGCCCGCTTTCGGCGCGCTGGACCGCCGCGTCGAAGCCGTCCAGCCGGCGCACCAGGGCGCTTTCCGCGTCATGGCTTATCTGCACCGGTCCGGCGCTTAGGCCTTCGCCCTGCGCCTTGCGCAGCAGCGAGCCGATGCGCACCGCCTGGTACAGCAGGTACGGGCCGGTCTTGCCCTCGAAGCTGACGAAGCGGTCGAGATCGAAAATGTAATTGGTGGTGCGCACATTCTGCAGGTCGGAGAATTTGATGGCCGCATTGGCCACCTTGCGCGCCACATCCTCGAAGGCATCCGGGGACAGCGCGGCGCCCAGACCCGCCTCGGGCAGGCGAGCGCGAGCGCGTTCGCGGGCCTGACCGATCAGGTCGGCCAGACGGAATGTGCCGCCATCGCGGGTGCGCAGGCGCTTGCCGTCCGGACCGTTGACGGTGCCGAACTTCACATGCTCCAGCCCGCCCTCTTCAGCCAGGCCGGCTTTGATCGCGGCGCGGAAGACCTGCTCGAAATGGTCCGACTGGCCCAGATCCACCACGTAGAGAATGAGATCGGGATCCGGCCCCTGGCGGCGATCCAGAATGGTGGCGAGATCGGTGGTGGCGTATAGCGCTGAGCCCTGGGAACTCACCAGGATGAGCGGCGCCAGCTCCTTCTTGTCGTCCTCGCGCGCCACCCGGATGATCCAGGCCCCGTCAGATTGCTCGGACACGCCGCGCGCCTTGAAGTCCGCGACCATGTCCGCGATCAGATCATTGACGTCGCTTTCGCCCTTCCACAGGTCGAAATGGACGCCCAGATCATCAAAATCGACTTTCAGCGCCGCGATCGAGACATTGATGAAATGGCGCAGCAGCGCCCGGTATCCCGGCCGTCCGGCCTGCAGCTCGGCAGTGGCCTTGCGCGAACGTTCCTGCCGGGCCGGATCAGCCTTGCCCTTGGCGCTGGCCTGAGGGTAGAGGCGCGCCAGATCATCAATGGTGACCGGCGGGGTTTCCGGGTAAGGCCCTGAAAAACCGGCGTCGAAATAGGGCAGGTCCGGCTGCTCGTCCTCCAGCTCGGTGATCAGCTGGCCCATCTGCAGACCCCAATCACCCAGATGGATGTCGCTGGTCACCTCATGGCCGCGAAAGCGCATCAGGCGCTGAAGGCTGTCGCCGATGACGCTGGAGCGCAGATGGCCCACATGCATCGGCTTGGCCACATTGGGCCCGCCAAAATCGATCATCACCTTCAGCGGCGCAGACGCTTTGCGAGCGCCCGTGCGCGGATCGGCTGCCAGCACCTGGGCCCGGCTGGCGTAGAGCGAGGCTGGCGGGATGATGTTGAGGAAGCCCGGCCCGGCGATCTCGACCGCGAGATCGGGCCGCGCGGCTGCGAGGTGTTCGGCTATGGAGGCGGCCAGCGCACGCGGATTGGCCTTGGCGGCCTTGGCCGCAGCCAGCGCACCATTGCATTGATAGGGCGCGAGATCGGGGCGGTCGCTCTCGATCACGCCGCCCAGATCGCGCGGCAGTCCCGCCGCCTCGAACGCGGCCGAGACCGCGCCCGTCAGCTCTTCAACAAGGGACGTCATGGGCGCGCCCTAGCCGTCCTGGCCGGCGGTGACGCGGAAGCGCATGCCGGAGCGGTTAAATTCCAGCTGCTCATCGGTCAGCTCGAACCCGACCAGAACCTGAAAATTGGAGCCAGACGTGTCGCCATCGGCGCGCGGAATGCGGATCGAGGAAAACTCCTCGACCATTTCCACCCGGTCGGCGCCGGCGGGAAAGCGCGCGGTGACCGTAAAGTTTTCGCGGTGGATCACGCCCACCACATTGCGCTGGGTATCCAGACGCACCACCGTGAGGAAGAGCTCATAGGTATGGCTATCGCCCACAGCCGCCGGGCCGCGGCCAAAGCCCAAGCGCATACCCATTTCCATATCGATCGGGGTCGCCGAGCGGTCGGTATAGGTGCAGGTGCTGACCACGTTGAGGACTTCCCCGGTGAAGCCTACATTGCCGTAGACGATCTCTGAGCCTTGAAAATTGACGATCCGGTGTGCGTCATAGAGCGACAGGGCGTTCGGGCATGGCCCCGGATTGGCCTGCGGCCCGCTCAACGAGTCGCGCACTCCCTGGCAGCCGGAGAGGGTCAGGGCGGCGGCGGCGAGGCTGATGACGGCGAAACGCATGACGAAAAGTCCCGGACCTGAGAGCGCGGCGCCGGGCGGCGCCGCCGATGACATCATCCGGCGCACCCTTGCGGGGCGGGCCGGGTCTGGTAGACGTCTCTACGACGCGCACGCGCGAAGGGCAACGCCCGCCCGCGCCGGCTGACAGAGGATCAGATGACCGACAAGCCCGCACTGACCGTTCTGCTCGCCGCCCCGCGCGGCTTCTGCGCCGGTGTGGACCGGGCGATTCAGATTGTCGAGAAGGCGCTGGAGCGTTATGGCGCGCCGGTCTACGTGCGCCATGAAATTGTGCACAACAAGCATGTGGTCAACCGGCTGAAAGCCATGGGCGCAGTGTTCGTCAAGGAGCTCCACGAGTGCCCGGACGACCGCCCGGTGGTGTTCTCCGCCCATGGCGTGCCCAAGCGCGTGCCCGACGAGGCGGCCCGGCGCAATCTGCTGTATGTCGACGCCACCTGCCCGCTGGTGTCCAAAGTCCATGTCGAGGCCGAACGCCATCACAAGGCGGGCAAGGAAATCCTGCTGATCGGCCACGCCGGCCACCCCGAAGTGATCGGCACGCTGGGCCAGCTGCCCGAGGGCGCCATTCACCTTATCGAGACGGTGGCCGACGCCGAAGCCTTCACGCCGCGCGATCCGGCGAATCTCGCCTTTGTCACCCAGACCACCCTTTCGGTGGACGACACCGCTGAAATCGTCGCCGCCCTGCAGGCGCGCTTTCCCGCCATGGCCGCGCCGCACAAGGAAGACATCTGCTACGCCACCACCAACCGCCAGGCCGCGGTCAAGGCGATCGGCGCGGATGCTGACCTGGTGCTGGTGGTGGGCGCGGCAAACTCCTCCAACTCGGTGCGGCTGGTGGAAGTGGCTCTGAAAGCCGGCGCGCGCGCCGCGCATCTGGTCCCCAGCGCTGACGAGATCGACTGGGCGTGGCTCGACGGCGTGACCACGCTGGGCCTGTCGGCCGGCGCCAGCGCGCCCGAGGACCTGGTCGAGGATTTGCTGGCCGCCGTCGCCGGGCGCTTCGCTGTCACCATCCGTGAAGTGACTGTGGCGCGCGAGGACGTGGTGTTCAAACTGCCCCGGGAGGTGGCGTGAGCCAGACCGTCATCATCCACACCGACGGCGCCTGTTCTGGCAATCCGGGTCCCGGCGGCTGGGGGGCGCTTCTGGAATGGAACGGCTCACAGAAGGAAATTTCGGGCGCGGAGGCCGAGACCACCAATAACCGCATGGAGCTGATGGCCGCGATCGTGGCGCTGGAGACCCTCAAACGGCCCTGCCGGGTGCGGCTGGTCACAGATTCCACCTATGTCCGCGACGGGGTGACGCGTTGGATGCGCACCTGGAAGTCCAATGGCTGGAAGACGTCGGCCAAGAAGCCGGTGAAGAACGAGGATTTGTGGAAGCGGCTCGATGCGGCTGCGGCCCGCCACGAGACCGCTTGGGAATGGGTCAAGGGCCATGCCGGCCATCCCGAGAATGAGCGCGCGGACGCGCTGGCGCGCACGGCGATCAAGACGCTGACCGGCCCGTCTGACGCACCCGAAGCCTGAACGCTCAGGCGCCCGCCGCCAGGAACCGCCCGGCCACGCCGCTGACCACCGCCTCGCCCGCCGCTTCGCCGGACAGGGCGCGCGCAAACCGGAAGCCCTGCGCCAGATCGCAGCCGAGCTCTGCGCACAATACGGCGTCGGCTTCGGTCTCCACCCCTTCAGCCACCACGCCCATGGCATAGCTGTGGGCGATGCGAACAACGGACGCGATGATGGCGCGCGCCGAGGCGTCCGCGCCTGCCGCGCGGATGAAATAGCCGTCGATCTTCACGGTATCGAAGGGGAAGCGGTCGAGCCGGGCGAGCGAGGAATACCCGGTGCCGAAATCATCAAGCGCCAGCGAGAAACCGGCTGATTTAAGCGCCTGCATGGCGCGCTCTGCCGCGTCGGGATCGCGCATGATTTCAGTCTCGGTGATCTCCAGGTTAAAGGCGCGGGCGGGCAGGCCCGCCGCGTCCACATTGGCGATCAACGAGTCTGCAAAACCCGGATCGCAAATCTCGCCTGCTGTAGCATTGGCGGCGACAAACAGGGCGTTCGCCTTGGGCGCCAGCGCGCGCCAGGCCGCAGCATCGGCCGCAGCGGCCGCCCGCACTGCCGTCCCGATCTGCCCGGCCAATCCGAGCTCCAGCGCCAGCGGCATGAAGTCATCGGCGCGCATGAGGCGGGCGGCGGCACGGACCCAGCGGGCCAGCGCCTCGAACCCGGCCAGGCGCCGGTCAGCCAGCGACACGATGGGTTGATGGTGCGCGGTGATCGCGCCCGCTGCCAGCGCGGCGCGCAAATCAGCCTCCAGATCAAGACGTTCAAGGCCATCCTCCGGGGTTGCGCCCGCCGGCAGGATCAAGCCGCGCCAGACCCCGGCCTCGCTGCGCCCGATCAGGCGGATGAGGCGCAGCCGCCGGTCCTCGCCCACCAGGCGTAGGCGCACATCAAGCTCGCGCCCGGCCGCCAGCGCCTCAAGCGCGGGCCGGTCACCGGGCGCCAGGCGCTCGCCCAGCGCCTCCAGCCGCCCGGCTTTCGCGGCGCCGGACAGGCCCATGGCCGCCGCATCGCCAGACAGGGTCAGCTCGTCTGTGGCGGCGTCCCATTCCAGCGCCAGCGCGCCAGCGGCCAGGGCGGCGGAGCTGAATTCCGCCTCGCTCATCGGATCGGATCGCTCGAGAGGATGGAGAACCGGTCATGGTCGCGCCAGGCGCCGTGGATTTTCAGGAACTCGCGCGCCCGGCCCTCATGGGTGAAACCGACCGATTCCAGCAGCGCGCGCGACGCGTCATTCTCCAGCCGCGTCGCCGCCTCCACCCGGTGCAGGCGCAATGTGGTGAAGGCGTAATCGAGAACACGGCGCACCGCCGCCCGGGCATGGCCGCGGCGCACATAGGGCGTGCCGATCCAGTATCCCAGATCCGCCGCCTGCAGCACGCCCCGGCGGACATTGTTGAGATTGCACGCACCCACCAGCACGTCGTCATGCTCGCGGAACACGAAAAACGGATAGCCCGTCCCGTTGTCGAGATCGGCCTGATACCGGCGTAGCCGCCGCGTGTAGGCCGAGCGCGTCAGTTCCTCATCGGCCCAGGCCGGCTCCCAGCGCTCGGTGTTGGGGCGGCTGGCATAGCGCAGCTTGGCCCAGGCGTCATAATCATCAGAATGAGGCGGGCGCAGGCGCACGCCCTCGCCCCACAGCACCAGCTCCTGATTATCGTCGCGCCACAGGGCCATGGGGGTCGTCCATACACGTGATTTCACCACCCCCAATAGACGCTGACCCGCCCGTCAGGGCAAGGCGCGCGGGCTGCTGATCGTTCAGCCGTGCCCCACCCGCGCCCGGATGGCGTCTGGCGTCATTCCCGCCTCGCGCAGGGCTTCAAGCGTCAACGACCGGTCGCGCTTGGCGAAGCGGCGGCCGGTTTCGTCGGTGAGCAGGCGGTGATGTCGCCAGACCGGAACGGGCAAGTCGAGCAAGGCCTGCAACAGCCGGTGCAGATGCGTCGCGAAATAAAGGTCCTGGCCGCGGATCACACGGGTCACGCCCTGCAGCGCATCATCATGGACGCAGGCCATGTGATAGCTCGTCCCCACATCCTTGCGCGCCAGGATCACATCCCCCAGAAGATCCGGGCGGGCGATGATATCGCCATGCTCGCCCTCGGGCCCCTCGCCTTCTTCTGTGAAGACAAGCGCGTCATAACGCGCACCCAGCGCCTCGCGGCAGGCTTTCAGCGATAAACGCCAGGCAAAGACGTCGCCGCGCGCCAGGCGATCGGCCTCTTCGGCCTCGCTCAGGGGCCTGTCCGGCCCGGGATACACCACGCCTTCGGGCCCTTCGCCCGGGTGATGGGGCGCACGGCCGATCTCTTCGGCGATCTCCTTGCGGGTCTTGAAACAGCGATAGACGAGACCGGCGCGCGCCAGCCGCTCCAGCGCGCGGGCGTACTCAGGGAAATGATCGCTTTGACGGCGCACGGGCTGCGGCCAGTCCAGCCCCAGCCACGTGAGATCCTCGAAAATCGCGGCCTCGAAGTCCGGCGTGCAGCGGGTCTGGTCGATATCCTCAATGCGCAGAAGGCACACGCCGCCCGCCACGCGCGCTGCATCAAACGCCGTCAGCGCGGAGAAGGCGTGGCCCAGATGCAGCCGCCCGGTGGGCGACGGCGCAAAACGGGTGATGAAACCGGTCATGCCCGCTTCCTAGCCCAAGCGCGCCCGGCTGTCGCGGGGCGGCGAGCCGGGCGCAGCCCCCGGGGTTCGCACCGCACGCAGGCGCGTTATGATCACAGCTGAAACACCCCATTCGCAGCGGCCTTTGGCATTTCATGATCCTGATCGACGGACCGCGCATTCCGCCCCGCGGCGG
>JAIUMW010000106.1 GCA_022565365.1 Oceanicaulis sp. | reverse complement strand
CCCCCGCCCGGGTCAAAACAGGGGGGGGTCCCCGCCCGCACCACCGCGGGGTGGGGGGGGGGGTTGCCCCCCCCCCCCTCCCCGGATTCAGGCGATGACGCCAAACTCCATGCTGACCGGCTCAATCAGGGCCAGGAACGCCTCACAGTCCGGATTGCCCGTCCAGCTTGCGCAGATGGACTGCGCCGCCGCCTCGGTTTGCGCAAAAGCCATGTCTAGCCAGGAGCCGTCCTGCAGTCGCATCAACCGCTGGCCGCGCCAGCCCGGTTGGCGCGACAGATGGTTATCGATCATCTGTGCATGGGCCGCCCTGAGCGCCTCGCCGGTCACGCCGGGACGCAGACGAAACCGGCCCAACTCCACCCCGTCGCCAGGCTGCATAAAGGGCAAGCCCCCGCCGGGAAGCGTGAAATGGCCCATGGCCCCGAACGCAGCGATACTCGCCCGGAACGGGGCGAACGCGTCAGCCGAACCGACTGCTTTCGCGGCGTTCCGGGCGGCGTCCCGGCTGGTCCAGACCACCACGTCGGCGCGTTCTGTGTGTTCCTGGCCGCCGCTGAGCGGGAGCCAGCCCGCGAACCCGGGCAGCGCCTGCGCGCGCTTTGCAGCGGTCTCGCGTTGATGATCCGCGTCCCGGGCCGAGCTGACCTTGTAGGTGACGATTTCGAGGCAGGGCTTTGGCATAACAGACGGTCCTTTCAAGTTGTCTGCGGACCGTCTTATGCGTCACCCCTGACAGATCATGTCAGGGGTGTGTTATACGAACCACCACCATGAAATCGCTTCGCTTATTCTCCCTTCTGGATCACCTTCGCGCGGCGCGGCGGCCCGTTTCGGCAGAGGCGCTGGCGCAGCGGCTCGGGGTCTCCACCCGCACGATTTATCGCGATATCGCCAGCTTGCAGGCGATTGGCGCTCCGATCCGGGGCGAGTCCGGTCTGGGTTATCAGCTTGAAAAGGGCTATTTCCTGCCACCGCTTCAGTTTGACGCCGAAGAGATGGAGGCGATCATGCTGGGCCTGCGCCTGCTCTCGGCGCGGCGCGGCGGCGGACTCCACGATGCGGTTGAACGGGTCGCCGGCAAGGTTGCAGCGGCATTGGGGTCCGAGGGCGGCGAGCGATTTCATGACCTGACCCTGCTAGCCGTGTCGCGTCCGCGTGAGGCTGATCACATGGCCGAGCCCTGGGGCCGGATTGTGCGCGTTGGGATCCGCGAACGGCAGATCATGAAGCTCGCCTATCGCAGCCTGAACGGATGCGAAAGCGAGCGCGCTATTCATCCTCTGGGGTTAACTCTGTTCGACGATGTCTGGCTTTTGACAGCCTGGTGCGAGCGTGCAGAAGACTTCCGGAATTTTCGCCTGGACCGGATCACGTCCCTCGAACACACCAATCAGACTTTTCGTCCCCGGCAGGGGCAGTCATTCAAGGATTACATCGCCACACTTTAGGTGCGGGAGCGATGTGGCTTGCGCTGTGTGGTCTGTGATTTTGAACGCGGGCATTGCCCGAACGGGACGGCTCATCTGACAGCCCGCGAGCATCAGGCCTCGATCACAGTTGTTGGATGGACCTGATACTTGTCGACCGCGTCCATATCGAGCTCCACGCCCCAACCGGGGCCTTCGGGGAGATGCGCGAAGCCATCCTCGTAGACGATCTCATCCTTGATCAGATCATCCTCCATCATGATATGCCCCTGCAATTCGGTGGCATGGCGGATGTTTCGTGCCCGGGCCGCATGCATGTGCAGGATCACCGCACTGCCAATGCCGGAGGGCTGGTTGTGCAGCACGACGTCGAGCCCCTTGGCCGCCGCAAAATCGATGGCTTTCAGCCCGGCAGTCATGCCGCCGGGTCTTTCGGGGTTAATGCCAAAGGTGCGCACCGCGCCCATTTCCGCGAGCGTCACGATATCGCGCAGGCCAAAAGCGCCTTCATGCGCCATCAGCGGCACGTTGGTGCGCGACTGGAGCCAGGCCATGCCGGCGAAATCATCGCTCTTGACCGGTTGTTCTGCGTAATCAATGCGGTAGGGCGCGATGGCTTCAATCGCCGCCAGCGCCTCATTCGGACTGTAGGCTTGATTATAGTCGACCCGCAGTCCGGCTTCCGGCCCGATCAAGTTCCGGACGGCCGCGATGATCTCAACGTCTTTGTGCGCGCCCACACCGAGCTTGCACCGGAATGACCGGACGCCGGCCTGAAGCCCCAGGCCGCCCAGTTGGCGGATGGTGTCCACATCCGTCAGCGGCAGAACCATGCCCAAGGGAATGCGGTCGAGCTGTTTGCCGCCGCACAAATCGTGCACAGGGCGATTGATGGTTCGCGCCGCCACGTCATACAGCGCCAGGTCCAGCAGGCCTTTGGCCATTTCGTTCCGGGCGACATTATTGTCCATCTTGTCGTGGATCAGCTCCCTGTCGAAGGCCGACCGGCCCAGCGCAAACCGCGCGAGGTGATCGCGGATCACATCGGCCATCATGGCGGGCGAGGCCGCGCTTTCGACAAGCCAGACATAAGCGTCGCCGATACCAACGACGCCGCCTTCCGTGGTCATCCGGCAGACGAGAAAATCTGCGCCCAGCCAGTGGTCATCCACCTTGAGGCCCATCGCGACCTTGCCGCTGCCCCCTTGAAGCATGTCGCGGATATAGTCCTTGAACGGAATGAAGACCGGGAAAAGCTCAATCTTCACGATCGGATCGTGTAACGTTCCCATGCGCTTACACGCCTTTCCGCTGAAGCTGCGCCAGCCCGCCCAGAGCCTGACTGAAGACCTGCTCGCCGCGCGTGAGAACGGCGTCACGCCAGTCCTGGCTATCGGGATAGAACGCGCCCAGGAGGCGCTGTTTGATCTCCCGGCCGCGCGGGCTGTTCACATCGCCATGATGCACAAGCCAATTGTCTTCAATCATGGCCCGGAACACCGCTTCCGGCGGCTCGGTGCCAAACTCCAGCGTCATAGGAATGACCCAGGCGGCGCCGAGCTGCTGCTCCAGTGCGCCATTGAGATAGCCGCCCAGAATGGTGTCAGCCTGGCTGACAGGACGCGGGGTCACCAGCATGTCGCGGAACCAGCCGGCGGTGACCGCCTTGTGGGGCTCATCCGGATCGGCGGCCATCATGAGCGCGCCATAGCCGAACGGTCCCAGACCCGAATGCACGTCGATCTGGACGACGATGCCGGCTTGCCCGAGCCATGCCTGCCAAATGGCCTCGATTGTACGGCGCGACCAGGCCGGGGCGGCGCCGCCGAACTGAACCCCGTTGGGAAACTCGTACTGCCCGCCCGAAACCGCTTTCACGAACCTCATGAACTCCATGGAGCGTTGCAGCGCCTGGACGTCTTCCAGGATGGCTTCAATCGCACCCGGTGGCAGTTCGGACGGGTTCAGCAACGCATTGAGATCGCGATAATCCTCGTTGGCCGGCAAGGGAGCCGAGAAGTCGATAAAGTTCCGGTTCAGATCGACATTGTCTTCGGTTACGCGGCGCAGATGGGAAAACCCGTGTGGATTGACGCCATGGATCAGAAGAACCGCCACATCGTCAGGCAGATGATGCGCCTGCTCGACGAACCGGCTTTGAAGCGCTGACCCGCAAAGCCCTTCAGCCCCGTGCGTACCGCTGCAGATGACCAGAACCCGCGGCGCGTCCTGGCGCCCCTTCCAGAACGTGTCGATATAGATTGGCAGGCCATCAAGACCTTCAAGCGGGTGTTCGTGACACTCATGGCGCCAGCCACCGGCCTGGCGCGTGTGCGCCAGGAGCAAATTCCTGGCGGTTCTGTAGTCAGACGAAAAACAGGAGGCCACGATTTATCCTTACTGTCAGCAATCGCATGATTGATTCCCGGACAGGCTTTCGCCGCTAAACGAAGGCCCCTCCAATCATTGTGTTGAGGACCTTGAGATCAGAGAGTTTGGAGGCGGGCACAGCCAGCGGATCGCGATCAAGCACGACGATGTCCGCCGCCTTCCCCGCTTCGAGCGTGCCTTTTTCCGCCTCTTCAAACTGAATGAACGCCGCGTTTCGCGTGAACATCGCCAGCGCTTCTTCTGGCGTCAGCCCTTGCTCAGGGTGAAAACCGCCACGATTGACCGCGTAGTCTATCGCCGCGATGACATCCGGCGCCTCGATCGGCGCATCGGATGACCCGGCAACCGCGATGCCTGCGTCAAAATAACCGCGGAACGGGTAAGCCATGCCGGACCGGTCAGCCCCCAGACGCGCGGGCAGCCAGTCTTTCTCGGACCGGATGAACAGCGGCTGCGTGCACACCTGCAGGCCAAGCCCGGCGATTCGCGCGGCCATGTCCCTGGATGCAATCGAGGCATGCTCAATGCGGTGGCGATGGTCCGGCTTCGGGTGCTCTGCGAGAAGGCGCTCGAACAGCCTGACACAGGTCGCAATGCCCTGATCACCAATCGCGTGAATGCAGACCTGGAATCCCGCCAGATGAGCCAGACGCATCCGGCGGTAAATTTCGTCTTCGTCGTGCACCATGTAGCCGTGCGTGCAGGCCTTGTCTGCGTAGGGCTCGCTCATGCAGGCGGTGCACGATCCGAAGGTGCCGTCTGCGAAAATCTTGAATGCGCGCGTTTTGGCGCGGCTGTCCGGCGCGTTCAGCGGGGATTGGATAAGGGCATTGATCCCGTCCAGCGTCTTGCCGATCACGATGGCGTAGATCGATTGCGCAATATTCTCCCGCAGCGCCTGAACGGCCAGGCTCTCTATGCTGGCGGCGGCGCCGCCAGGGCCTTCTTCGTCGCTTTGCAGCATGGCGCCAATTGAGGTGATCCCGTTGCGGGCAAGCCCGTCGAACAGGGCTTGGCTCGCGCCGACAATGCGCTCCAGCGAGGGCGCCGGCATATGCGCGAGCGGGACGCCCACCGCCTTCTCATAGAACGCGCCGCTGAGCGCGCCGTCTGCGTAGCGGCCGATTTCCCCTCCCTGAGGGCTCTGCACATCCGGCCCGATGCCAGCGGCCTCGAGAAGATGGGTGTTTGCGATGACGCAATGCCCGTCGCGCGCGTAGATCAGCACCGCACGGTCAGGAAACAGGGCGTCGAGCTCGCGCCGCGTCAGCTGCTCGCCAGGCGGCAACGTCTTGCTCTGGAACTGCACGCCGACGACCCATTCGGGCGGATCCACACGCTCGGCCTGCTGCACCAGACGGCGGCCGATATCCGCCAGGCCGGTGGCGCCCTCGAGGTCTGCGCTCGCCGCAAAGAAGATCATCGGTAATGGATGAAGATGCGCGTCAATAAACCCGGGCGTGATCGCCGCGCCCGCGAGATTGATATCGACCGGCTCGAGGCCCTGGCTCACCGCCCATTGGCGGGCGTCCTCAAGCCGGCCGGTGAAGCCAATCCGCCCCCCTCTCGTCACAAGGCATTCGGGACGGTCACCGTCCTTGGCCATCGTAACGATGGCGCCATTGTAGAAGAGATAGGCCTCCATTTTCCGTTCCTCGCATGCCGTGCACCTGCGTTCACGGAGAAGGATGACAGCTGGGCCGAACCCTGTCTATAGTAAAAACTATATCGGCCGCAGCGAGCGAGACATGCATGACAAACCCCCCAGCGGAAAGCGGACGCGGATTGCCGCTGTCGGGGATCTGGTGGGCCAGCTTCGACTGGGCGAGAAGCCCTTTCTACTATGTCGTCGTGATGTACGTGTTCGCTACGTATTTCGCCGAGACAGTGATCGGTGACGGCGCCCGCGGGCAGGCGATCGTCAGCGCAACCGTGTCAATCGGCGGCGTGATCATGGCCCTCCTCGCCCCGCTTCTTGGGGGCTATATGGACCGCGGCGGCGCCAAGAAACCTGTGCTGTTCATTCTGATGCTCGTCCTGGCGGCATCGAGCGCCGGGCTGATCTTCGTGACGCCCGGCGCGGTCTATTCCGTCGCCCTCGGGATGACCCTGATGATCATCGCGGGATGTATGTTTTCCGTGTCGGAGCTCTTTCACAACGCCTTGCTCCCGGCGGCGGGAAACAACCGCCAGATCTCCCTTATATCCGGGCTCGGCCTGTCCATGGGCAGCCTGGCCGCCGTCGTGGTGCTGTTTCTGGTGATGCATCTCGTCAACGCTCCGCCTTTCGGGCTGGAGGCCCATGACATCGCGCGCGCCTCCGGACTGATCTGCGCCGTCTGGATGCTGGTTTTCCTGATCCCGTTCTGGCTCGGCATGCCCGATCACTACCGGGAGGGCGCAAGCTGGAAAGCCGCCCGCCGGCTTCCCGAGAGCTGGACGCCCCTGCGCAGCACCCGCCAGTTGTTCCGCGATCATCCGGTCATCATGCGCTTCCTGATGGCGCGGATGATCTTCATGGACGGACTGACGGCCCTCTTTGCTATCGGCGCTGTCTATGTCGCGGGCACGCTGGGATGGACCCAGGCCCAGACGGCGCTGATGGGCATTGTCGCCACCGTTTCGGCGGTCGCCGGCGGGTTCCTCGCCGGCTTTCTGGACCGGACGTTCGGGCCGCGAAACGCAATCCTCATCGAGCTGTTCACCATCACCGCGATTTTCTGCTTTCAGATCAGCATTTCGCATGAGGCCCTGTTGTTCGGGCTGATCCATACGCCGCCGATCGCCACGGGCTGGGAGATCATGCCGCGCAGCGTGGACGCCATCTATCTGGCGACGATCATTCCGCTGAGCGCCTTCATTATCGCGGCCTACAGCTCGTGCAGATCGCTTCTGGTCTTCCTCAGCCCGCCCGGCAAGTTGGGATATTTCTTCGGGATTTACGCCATGACCAGCACCGTGACCGTGTGGGTCGGCCCGGCGCTCGTCGCCGGCGTGACGTTTGCGACCCAGAGCCAGCGACTGGGCTTCAGCAGCCTGCTTGTCCTGTTCGCCGTCGGCAGCCTGATCATGCTCGGCGTCAGGATCCCCGGCCGGCCAGTAACCGCCTGACCGCCCGGTCAGAACAGGCCGTAGACTTTCACCAGACCGTCCGCCGTATAGGACAACACGGCGTCCTGATTGGCGAAGTCGGTTTCAAACAGCATCTCGATGGCCGCATAGGCCAGCTCCAGAGCCAGGCGTGAGCGGACCACCAGCTCGTCGAAATCGTCCGAAAGACCCTGCCCTTTCAGATACTCGGCGACCAGAACGGACATGTCCGCATGCGATTCAAGGCGAACATCGCGCAGCTCCGGGATCGCGCGCAGTGAAACAAGAAGGGCGTAGCCGCCGCGAAATGCGCGCGTCACCTTGAAGGACTCGCGCAACATGCGCAGCGACGCGGCGTGCAGGTCCGCCTGCGTCGTGATCCGAAGGCCGGTATCGGCCCGCAACGCTTCGCTCTGCGCCAGCATCATGCGCGCGCCCAGTTCGCGCAGCACCGCATGCTTGTTGCGGAAATAGTGATAAAACGACGGCGGCGTCACGCCGGCCCGCTCCACAATCGCGTTGGAATTCAACGCCTCCAGCCCGGATTCCGCCAGAATATCCTGCGCGGCGAGCAATAGCCGCTCACGTGTCGGGACGTTCGGCGGTGTCTTGTCTGTCATCGGACCAACCTGCGAACAGCATGCGGCGAAACCGGCCTGGCGCTGTCTTGTCGGCCACCGCCCGCTTCGGCAAGCATAAAGTTCGGCGCCGCGTTCGACACAACTGCCCGGCGCGCTCCCGAGCACCCGACTGTGACCGAGGCGGCGGGCTGGCCATGTTCGCCTGCAACTCAATGATTGAACCCAGAGTCCGCGCCTTTTACGCCGTCAGGCTGCGCGGGACGTATCGCGGGCGATACCTAATCCCCAAATCCGGGATCGCGGGCCTTGTCCTGGACCGGAAGCTGTCCGAAGGCGCTGTGGGCGCCGCGCGAGAAATGGGAGTGCTGGCTGAATACCTGGCCCGGCCGCGCGAGGCTGGCGGTGTTGATGGTGTAACCGGGCGAGCCCGGCCCCTCCTCTCGCATCCAGAAGCCCCTGGTCAGCTGGTCGGGCGGCTGGTCGCCCCCGTAGCCGGTGATGCCCTGCGCGCCTTCGCCCAGCATGTCGCACCCGGCCGCAACGCGCAGTTCGCGCGCGCCGGTTGCGCAGAACAGGCCCCGCAAGGCCGACCCCTCGCGCGCGGCATACTGAGGCATTTCCGAATGCCCGCCGTCAGCTGTCAGGACGCTTACAGAGCCGGAGACTGAGCCATCAGACGCATCCGGGTCCTCAGTGGCCGCATCAGCCGTGGTGGTCCCCGCCGGCGCAGCGCGCGGCGCTGGCAGGACCGCCGGCGCCGGCTCGATCCGCGTTTCGACTGGCTGAGGTTCAGGTTCGGGCGCCGGGACCGGCTCGATGATCTCGGCGGCGGGGTCGTCCGGCGCCGCCTCGGGCGTGACGATGTTCACCAGCAGCGTCGCTGGACCCGTCGCGGATTCGAGCGGCGCGCCGGGCCGGAGGATGACCAGCGCCGACACCACACAGATGTGGATCAGCACAGCCAGCGCCACCGCCGCCAAAGTCGCGCGTTTCAGCCGGATGGCGGGAAGCGGCGCAAGCCGGGGCGGCGCAAACCCGCCGCGCAAGGAGTGATCGAGCGCCACCATCATCACCCCACTCTAGCCAGGGTGTTACCGCCTTCCTAGCCTCGCCTCACGCGAATAAATCAATTGTAATGGTGTGTTCGCGCCCACGGGCGGCGCACACGAAAGACGCCTATGAGAGTGAAAAAATCGCGCCCCGGGCTGGACCTTCAGCCCCTGCCCGCGCTTCCCTGATTTCAGAGCGTCAGCCGGGCGATTCGGTGACGCGGCGGCCAGCGGCGCGTCTTGAGCGCATGACCCTGACGGCGAACGGACATCATCCATGACACAGAAACCCGCCCCGGCCCTGCCGGCCGCCGCCCCGCCAGCCACGGACAAAGCGGCGCTGGCGCGCGATGCAGATCCCATGGCGCACCTCCTGTCCATAATGGCGGCGCTGCGCGATCCCAAAGGTGGCTGCCCCTGGGATCTGGAGCAGGATTGCAAGTCCATCGCCCCCTACACGCTGGAAGAAGCCTATGAGGTCTGCGACGCGATTGAGCGCGGCGACATGAACGATCTGCGTGAGGAGCTGGGCGATCTCCTCCTCCAGGTCGTGTTTCACAGCCAGATGGCGCGGGAAGCGGGCCATTTCCGCTTCGAGGATGTCGCTGACGGCATCTCAGACAAGATGGTCCGGCGCCATCCCCATGTGTTCGGCGACGGCGAGGAACGCGATTCGGCCAGCCAGACCATCGCCTGGGAAGCGCAGAAAGCGCAGGAGCGCGCCGGGAAAGGCGCCGACGACGCGTCCCTGCTGGCGAACATCCCCCTCGCCCTGCCCGCACTGGTGCGCGCCGAGAAGCTGACAAAGCGGGCGGCGCGCGTCGGCTTTGACTGGCCATCGGCTGATGAGGTGTTTGACAAGCTGGATGAAGAGCTTGGCGAGGTTCGCGAGGCGATCGCTTCAGGTGATCAGGCGCATGTGGCTGAGGAGCTGGGCGATCTTCTCTTCGTCATCTCCAACCTGTCCCGCAAGCTGTCTGTCGATCCCGAAGCGGCGCTGCGCAGCGCCCACGCCACGTTCGCGCGCCGCGTCCGATGGCTCGAGGAACGCCGTGCTACTGCAGGGAAAACCTGCCGCGCCGGGGATCTGGATG
>JAIUMW010000105.1 GCA_022565365.1 Oceanicaulis sp. | reverse complement strand
TGCAGCGCGAGGCGATTTCGCGCAGCGGCCAGCCGATCACCCGCGTCAAGGGCCGGGTGCGCAAGATGAAAGGGACATTCTCGGGCGGCACCGCGGCGAGCTTTGCTGAAACCATGGCCCGCGCGGCGCGCGAGCCCGAGGTGATCAACTGGCTCAAGGACCCCTTCTCCCTGACCCCGGGCTTTCGCGGCCCCGACCAACCCCATGGCGCCAAGCCGGTCTATGAAGAGGATCTGGGCAGCTGGTCGGCGCCCTTCGTCATGGCCGCCATCAACACCAAGAATATCCACCGCTCCAACCAGCTCCTGGGCCACCTCTACGGGACCGGGTTCGTCTATGACGAAATGCTGCTGACCGGGCCGGGTGAGCAGGGCGAGGCGATGGCCAACCATGTCGCCAAGGACCGCTCCATGGCCGAAAACCCGCCCAAGCCGGGCGAGGGCCCGTCGCGCGAGGAGCGTGAGGCCGGTCACTACCAGATCATGTTCACCGGCGAGATGGCTGACGGCAAGCGCCTGACGGCGGTGTCCGGCGGGGATCTTGATCCGGGCTATGGCTCCACCTCGCGCATGATCTCCGAATCCGCGCTGGCGCTGGCGAACGATGTCAGCCGCGACGACACGCCGGGCGGCGTGTGGACGCCCGCCCCGGCGCTACGCGAAGCGGGCATTGCACGCCTGACCGGCAAGGCCGGGCTGTATTTCCGCATCGAGGATTAGGACGCCTGGCAGGGTGGATGCGGGCCAGCGTAAACCCGCCATTCACCCTGTCGTCCGTTTGAAGCGGCGCACCTCCCTCAAAAGCTCTAGAGATGGGAGCGAGTGAGGGGAGAAGCACTGTGTCCGGTCAGCCTGCAGCAACAGCCGAGCCTTTGAGCGCGCGCGCCGACTGGCGCACGCGTCCCATCGTGCTGTGCGAGCCCAGCGGCTTTTTGCGCAAGCTCACCGGTGATCTGCTGCGCCATGCCGGCGCCACGCGCATCACGGCGGTGGACGAGGCCGAGGGCGCGCTGTGGTTCATGCGCCAGACCCGGCGCGCGATTCTGGTGGCGGGCTGGCAGGACAAGCCCGAGACCGGCGACGCCGCCGATCTGGTGCGCCGGCTGCGCGAGGACGCCGGTCCCGCCGGACTGGCGCCGTCGCTGATTGTGTCCTCGCGCCGCCAGCTGACCGACATGGAGCGTGCGCGCGATAGCGGCGTTGACGCGCTGGTGCTGCGCCCGGTCGCCCCCAATGACATCATCGTGCGGCTGGATCAGCTGGTGCGGCGCCGGCGCCCGTTTGTGCGCAGCGAACACTTCAATGGACCCGACCGCCGGCTCCGCCCGGCAGGCGAGGCCGCCTACAAGCGCGGGGCGGATATCGCGGCGGGGCTGACCACCCCCATCGAAGCCGCGCGCGCCCAGGCTTTCGCCATGATCGCCCGCATGCGCCGCCGCCAGGACCCGCTGGCCGAGCGCGTGGGCCGGTCGCTGGCGCGCTGCCTTGAAACCGCCGATTCGCTCGGCCCCCGGGAGGCGCAGATCACCGCCCTCCACCGCGCCACTCTGGCCAAGCTGGAAGCGCTGCACGGCGCCCCGGACGAGGTGCGCGCCGAGATCGTGGACAGCCTGGAGCGCCTGACCGCACGGCGCCGCGCCGCCTGACGCGCTGGCGTTTGGCCGCTCGCACCCCTAACTAGTCGCCCATGACAGATGATCTTCAATCAAGGCTGGACCAGCTGGCGCCGCTTCTGGTGGCCGGCAGCCCCCATGCCGCCGATCTCGGCTTTGTGCTGGACGCGGTGCGTCCGGGCGAGGCAGTGGTGCGCGCGCCCTATCGCGAAGATCTGGTGGGCGATCCCGAAACCGGCGTGACCCATGGCGGCGTCGTGACGGCGCTGCTGGACCATGCTTCGGGTACGGCGGCCTTCGCCGGGCTGGGCGGCGACAAGGCGCTGGCCACGCTGGATCTGCGCATCGACTATATGCGGCCCGCCACGCCGGGACAGGCGATCATCGCCGAGGCGCACACGGTGAAGGTCTCCGGCCTCATCGCCTTTGTCAGCGCCATCGCCCATGACGGCGACCGTGACGATCCCGTCGCCACATCCCACGCCGCCTTCATGGTGTCGCGGGTCAGCCAGGAAGCCGCCGACCGCGTGCGCGCCGATATCGAGGCCGGGCGCGCCGGGCCGTTCACCCGAACGCCCGGTCCTGGCCAGGCGGGAGGCGCCCGATGAGCGCGCGTCTGGCCCTGTTGATGAACAGCCCCTATGTGCGCCGCCTGGGCGTGCGCTTTGACGATCATGGCGACGAGCTAACGGGCATTCTGCCCTATGGCGAGGCGCTGGTGGGTAATCCGCTGATCCCGGCTTTGCATGGCGGGGCCATTGGCGCCTTCATGGAGATCACGGCGGCGGCCGGGCTGCTGGCCGCCAGCGATCTGGCCGCCCTGCCCAAGCCCATCGATGTGTCCATCGACTATCTGCGCCCGGTGCGCCCGGCGGACGTATATGCGCGCGCGGTGATCACGCGTCAGGGCTCGCGCGTGTCCAATGTACGCGTGGAAGCCTGGCAGGAGCGCCGCGCCGCTCCGGTGGCGGCGCTCCATGGCCATTTCCTGGTCAAGCCCGTCGGCGAGACGCGCTAGCGCTGCTGAAAACGCTCTAGCCTTCAATCTCCCAGCCGGCATTGACCGTGACCTCGATGGTCATCTCGCCAGCGGCCACAGGGGTGGAGCTGCTGTCGGCGCGCATGGATACGGCGTACAGGCCCGATTCGGGACGGTAGCCGCCGCTTTCAGAGAAGCTGAGCAAGCGCACGATGCGGAACCCGCCGATGTCGGAATAAAGATCACGCCGGGCATGCAGCTCCTCCACCGCCGCGCGGCGGGCCTCATTGCGGGCCTCGTCCTCGCGCGAATATCCAAAACGCACGCCTTCGAGCTGATTGGCGCCGGCATTGACCAGCGCGTCGATCACCGGCCCGGTGCGGTCCAGATCGCGGATCAGGGCCGTGACGGTGTTGCGCGCCTCATAGCCGGTGATGCGCCGGGATTCGTTTGTGTCGCGCCCCGGCTGGCTATAGACGGGCGAGACGGTCAGCTGGCGGGTCTGCATGTCGCGCTCGGCGACGCCGGCGCGGCGCAGTTCGGCGAAGACGCGGGTCATCGCCTGGCCATTGGCGCGCAACGCGTCCGCCGCATTATCGGCGCGCGTGACCACGCCCGACGAGACATGGGCCTGATCGGGGGTGACGCTGACGCTGCCGGTGGCGGACAGATCCATCCGCGCCGGTTCGGGTGCGGCGGACTGGGCGAAGGCGGCCGGCGCGGCGGTGAGAAACACCGGGAGGACAAAAAGAAGGGCGAGACGGCGCATGGGGAGACTCCTGTTCTGGCGGCTTGAGGCCGCACCCTCACACCAGCGCCCGATCACGGCGCCAATAGGGCGCCGCCGCGGCGCCGGCGGGATCAGGTGCATCCTAGCATGGCCGCGCGAGAGATGCCCGCTTGGCGCGCGGGCCGCTCCGCGCTATGAAACCGCCCTCGCGCAAACGCGCCGGGCCTGTAGCTCAATTGGTTAGAGTCGGCGGCTCATAACCGCTTGGTTGGGGGTTCGAGTCCCTCCGGGCCCACCATTTTTTCAAAGTCCTCCCTCGCGTGCGCTCGGTCGGTCCTCGCTCACGCTGCGGGCGGGCAGTCGCCCTTGCGGGGCTTCGCCCCGGGAACTGTGTCCTCCCTCGCTAAAGCTGCGGGCGCGCGGTCGCGCTCTCGCCTCGGCGAAGCCGGGTGCGAACCCTCACGGGTTCGGGGAAGGACTGGTTATCAATCTGATGGCCGTTGCGACGCCAGCATCACCGAACGGAATGTCAGCGATACCCGGCGCGTGCGGGCCGTGCGCACACCCTCAATCACATCGGACAGGCGCGACGCGATGGCATGCGTCCACTGATATCGCGCCGGCCCGGACAGGATCAGCAGGCTCCCATGCGGAAGCACATGGCTGCGGCGCCCGCCCGTGGCGACGTGGCGGAACTCCATTTCGACCGCGCCTCCCAGGCTGAGCGAAGCGATGACCGGACCGAAGCACGGCACGCAGTCGACATGTGCGGCGATGCCCTGCCCCGGCAGATATTCATTGATGATCACCTGATCGGGCGCGCTGGAGAACCCCGCCGCGCGGCCCGCCTCTGCAGCCAGCGGCGCCAGCCAGTCCGGCAAAGGCCCCAGACGCAAATCCGGCGTCACCTGCCGCGCCCGATAATCATACCGCCACCCGTAATGCTGGACCCGCCGCTTGAGATCATCGCGCCACGGCGCGCCATCGACAGCCTTGATCAGACGCGGCGCCTCGTCTGCGGGGAGAAAACCCTCGATCAGTTTTGCGCCGGGCGGCAGCCGGTCTGAGGATGTCATGTGCCTAGCGCCCCTCTGGCCCCCACCTCAAACCCGCCGCGTCTCCCGGCGCGTCATCCACCGCAACACCGGCGCGGGCGCAATCTTCATCAGCCACATCGCCCGCCGCATGGCGGCGCCGGTGAGGACGAAGCGGCGGCTCTGGTCGAGGCCGGCGAGGATGTCGCGCGCCACCTCGTCGGCGGTGGTGGCGGTGAAGCTGGTGAAGGTGCGCACGCCCTCCATCCCGGCGCGTTTGAGGAAGGGCGTGTCGGAGATGGCGGCGGGGCACACCGTCATGATCCGTACGGGGCTGCCCGCCTCTTCCAGCTCGGCGGTGAGGGCTTCGGAGTAGTGTTTCACGAAGGCCTTGGTGGCGGCATAGACGGCCAGATCCGGCGCAGGCACGAAGGCGGAGTTGGAGGCGATATTGACAATCGTCCCGCCGCCGCGCGCCGTCATCGCCGGCAGGAAGAGGCGCGTGAGTGCGTGCAGGGCGGAGATATTGACCGCGATCATCGCCTGCTCGGCCTCCAGCGCCAGGCTGGCGGACGGGCCGTAAACGCCGAACCCGGCATTATTGATCAGGAGATCACACCCGCCCTGAGTTTCAGCCCAGTCAAACACGCGCTGCGGTGTGTCCGGCGCGGCCAGATCAAGGGCGATTCCGTCAATCACCGCGCCGGGATGGGCGGCGAGGAGCGCCTCGCGCGCCGCCGTGATCTCGTCTTGCTTGAGCGACACCCATAATAACCGCCAGCCCCGCCCGGCGAGGCGGCGCGAGACTTCAAGCCCGATGCCGCTCGATCCGCCGGTGATCAGGGCCGTCTGGGTCATGGCAAGGTCTCAGGAAACGCAAACGCGTCCACGCTTTCGCGCTCCAGCCCGCCGACCCAGATGCGGCCCTGCCAGGGCGCCATGCCGGTGGCGCCATAGGGCTGATCGTCCGGGCCGTGGATGACGTGGACCGGGCTCCCGTCGCGGTCCACCGCCAGGATCATCACCGGGCGCGGCGGCAGAGGCGGCAGGCCCGCGACCTGTATCCAGCGCCAGATCAGGCGTTTGAGGAGCGGGCGCGGGTGCAGCGCCTCGATATCCTCGGCGCGCAAGGACGGCATGGCGATCCAGAGCAGGCCCGTTTCGGGATCAAAATGCATGTTGTCGGGATAGCCCGGCAGGCCGTCGAGGAAGAGGGCCGTCTCGCCCGTTTCCGGGTCCAGCGTCCACACCCGCGCCGCCCAGGTCTCGTTGATATAGACCACGCCCGTCGCCGGATCGTGGGTGACGCCATTGGCGAAGGCGAGCCCGTCGGCCAGCACCTCGAAATCATCCGGGCCCCGCACGCGGTAGATCACGCCGGTCGCCTCGCCCTCCAGATAGGAGGACATGTAGTTTCCATAGCCATAGCGCTTTGAGGCGTCCGACAGGATGACCGAGCCGTCGTCCAGCACGGTGATGTCGTCGGTGAACACCAGCCGGCCATCGGGCTCCTGCGCCAGCCAGACCTCCCACTCATCGCCCTCGATATGCTTGAGCAGGCCGCGCAGGGCGTCGGCGACGAACAGCGCGCCGTCGGGACCAAAGCCCAGCCCCAGCGGGCGCCCGCCTGTGTGGGCGAACTCGCTCCAGCCGCCGTCCGGATCGCGCGCCATGATGCGCCCGTCCTGCAAGCCGGCATAAAGCCGCCCGTCCGGGCCGGGCTCGATGTCTTCGGCGCCAATCAGGCCGGTTTCGCGGATCTCCGGCTCCACGGCGGGCGTGTCGAACAGGGCCGACAGCGCCGGGGCGGGCGGCGTGGGCTCGAACTTCACGGCGCTCAGCGATCCCGGCCCGTAGGCGGCCAGTACAAACAGCAAAACCAGCGTGGCGATGATGGAGATGATCCAGCGCGTCATGACAGCCCTCCCAAGCTTGAGGATCAACCGTGCGCGAGGCGGACCGGCGGCGCAAGCGCGATCAGGTGACCGCCTTGCGGGCCGTGAATTCCGGCCGGTCCCACTCGCGCGTGTTGATCACCTCGGCCAGCGTCGCGCCCGCATCAAACACCTCCACATGGGAGAGGTAGAGCGGGTTGAAACCAAAGCGCATCAGGTCGGGCGCACGGAAATCGCCGGTAATGCCGCGCGCGATCATGGCCTGAACGATGGCGTAGCCCTGCTCATGACGCAGCACCACATGGCCGCCGCGCCGCTCGCCAATGCCCGGACATGCGGTCTCGAGCCCCAGCGCTTGCGCGCGCTCCAGAAGGATATCGCCCAGCACGCCGGCCTTGGCCTCCACCCGCGCCATGTCCACGCCGTCATAGGCGTCCAGCGCGCCGTCCAGCGTGGACAGCGCCAGAATGGAGGGCGAGCTGGTGCGCCAGCGGGCGATGCCGTCTGCAGGCGCATAAGCGTCTTCAAACTCGAACGGCCGGGCATGGCCGAGCCAGCCGGTCACCGGATGCTCCAGCTTGGGCGTCTCACCCCGCGCGCAATAGAGGAAGGCTGGCGCGCCCGGCCCGCCATTGAGGAATTTATATCCGCACCCGACAGCGTATCGGGCGCCCCAGGATTTGAGCTTCAGGTCAATCACACCGGTGGCATGGCTGAGATCCCAGATGATGGAGAGGCCGCGCTGCGCCGCCTCGCGCTCCCAGCGTTCGAAATCGGCGATGCGCGCGCTTTTGTAGTGCACCGCACTTTTGACCAGCACGCGTACATCGGCGGGCAAATCTGAGGGCGGGGTGTCCGGCGCCACGCGGTGGAAGGGCGCGCCGGAAATGCGCGACAGACCCTCCAGCACATGGCCGTCAGTGGGAAACTCGCCGGCTTCAGCGGCCAGCGCCCCGCCCTCGCGCGCGATCAGGGCGGCGGCGAGCTTGAAGATATTGATGGTGACGGTGTCGATGGCGATGACCTCGTCACCCTCCACCCCGATCAGCCGGGCGAGGCGCGCCCCGAGTTTGAGCGGCAAATCCATCCAGCCTGCCGTATTCCACGAGCCGATCAGGCCTTCGGCCCACTCCTCACGCGCCGCCGCGTCCAGGCGCTTGAGCGCGCTGGCGGGCGGCGGCCCGAGGGAATTGCCGTCGAGATAGATGTCGCCGCCGGGCAGTGCGAACAGCGCCCGGCGGTCTTTGAGCGGATCGGCGGCGTCGAGCGCCGCGCAGGCCTCGCGCGTGCGCATGGAGCTAGAGCGGCCCGCGCGCGGTGATGCCCGCATCAATGATCAGGCACTGGCCGGTCATATAGCTCGACGCATCGCTCGCCAGGAAGTGGATGGCGGCGGCCATGTCCTCGGGCTGGCCCACGCGCTGGATGGAGAAATTGCGCTTCATCATCGCGTCCAGCTCCGGATTGGCGGTGAGCGCGGAGGCCAGCTTGGTCTCGGTCAGGCCCGGGCACAGCGCATTCACGCGGATTTTGTGGGCGCCGTATTCCTGGGCCAGCACCTGGGTCATGGAGATCACGGCGGCCTTGGACACCGAATACACGCCCTGGAAGAAGCCCGGACGGATGCCGTTGATGGAGGCGACATTGATGATGGAGCCGCCGCCCTGGGCCGACATCATCGGGATCGCCAGCGAGGACAGGAAGAACGGGCCTTTGACATTGACCTCCATGGTCTTGTCCCAGGCGCCGTCCGGGGTCTTGGCGGCCTCGCCGAAATAGGGGCTGGTGGCGCCATTATTGACCAGAATGTCCAGCCGGCCTTCGGTCTTCTGGATCGACTCGATCGCGGCTTCGCGGTGTTCGGCCTCGCCCAGATGCAGGACCATGGCGCGGGCCTGTCCGCCCTCGGCCATGATCTCGTCGGCCACGCGCTTGCAATCGTCCAGCTTGCGGCTGGAGCAGATGACCATGGCGCCATTGCGCGCGAGGCGCTTGGCGGCGGCCTCGCCAATGCCGCGGCTGGCGCCGGCGACGAGCGCGACCTTGCCCTTGAGCGACAGATCCTGTTCGGACATGGAATTCCTCCCGTTTTGAGTCTTGTTTGAGATGTGTTGCGGCGCACCCTAGCGGGGCCGGTGCGCAGTGGCGAGCCCTCAGCCGCGCCTGCGGGACAGACGCTCGCGCGCGCCGTCATGGATCAGTTTCAGCTCCGACAAGGTCTGGTCGATCTGGCGCTTCTTGGCTTCCAGCGCTTCGATCTCGGCGGCGGTCTTGTCGATGACAAACTCCAGCTGGCGCACCCGGCCCTCGCCCTCGCGGCCATAGAGTTCCAGAAAGGTGCGGATGTCGGACAGCTTCGTGCCGATGGATTTGGCGCGCAGGATCAACGACAGGCGCTTGGAGTCGTGCTCGGTATAGACGCGCTGGCCGCCGACCCGGCGCGGGCTGATCAGCCCCTTGTCCTCATAGAAGCGTATGGTGCGCTGGCTGACGCCATGGGCGTCGGCCAATTCAGCGATGCCGTACAGCGTCTCGGCGGCTGCGCCGTCCCTGATGTTCGAGCCCATGGCCTCTCTCCCTTGACCCGGAGCCTAGCCAAGGCTGCTGACGTAAACAAGAGACACTTGACGTATACGTTAGCTTGGGAGAGGCTGGCGGTCTGGATCAGGGCGGCATGTATCGCCGGACCAGTCAGGGAGGAGACGGGCCCGCATGACCGGCACGCCGACGCAATATGACCCCGCTCGGTATGACAGCGTGTTCCGGCCCGGCTTGTTCGATGGCCAGATCATTCTGGTCACCGGCGGCGGGTCAGGCATCGGGCGCTGCATCGCCCATGAGCTGGCGTCGCTGGGCGCGCAATTGGTGCTGGCCGGACGCAAGCCGGAAAAACTCGCGGCTGTCGCTGAGGAGATCACCGGCGATGGCGGCAAGGCGGACAGCCAGGCCTTCGATATTCGCGATGAAGAAGCGGTGCGCGCCGGCGTGGCGGAGATCATGGCGCGCCACGGCGCGATCCACGGCCTGGTGAACAATGCCGGCGGGCAATTCCCGGCCGAGATCAAGGATATCTCCAAAAAGGGCTGGGACGCGGTCGTCGCCACCAATCTGACCGGCGGTTATGTGGTCATGAAGGCGGTGTTCGAAGCCTCCATGCAGGCCCGCGGCGGCGCGGTGGTGAACATCACCGCCGACATGCATAACGGCATGCCCGGCATGGCCCATTCGGGCGCGGCGCGGGCGGGCATGGAAAACCTCACCATGACCGCAGCGGTGGAGTGGGCGAAACACGGCGTGCGCGTCAACGCCGTGGCGCCGGGCTGGGTCGCGTCGTCGGGCATGGACACCTATGGCGGCGCGGTGCGCGCCATGATCCCCTATCTCAAACAGCACCTGCCCGCCCAGCGCCTGGGCTCGGAAGCCGAGATCGCGGCGGCGGTGACCTTTCTTTTGAGCCCTGCGGC
>JAIUMW010000104.1 GCA_022565365.1 Oceanicaulis sp. | reverse complement strand
GGCCATATCGCCTGGCCTTGCCAGGCCACAGCCACGCAGCGGTCCAAAGGGACCGGCCGCGCGCACCCCGCCATCCCCGCCGGCCCGAGGGCCGCGCGGCGGGTCAGCGTGGGCGGGATTTTTTGAGGGGGGAGGCGGGGCGGGAAATTCAACCTATCTTGTTTTCCCGGCCGAGCAGAGCGAGAGCCGGGACCGATCCACCGGTTCTGTCCGCTGTCGAGGCGGTTCAATCATATCGGGATGGGTCCGGATCGGCTGCGCCGTCCGGGAAGGCAAGGCGGGGCGACGGGACAACAGGGAAGGATGACCTGGTCGGCGTGCGCGCCCTGACGGTCCGCTAAGCGCGAACCGTTAGGGCGCCGCATACAGTGTCTACCGCTGGTCGCGCTTCACATAAGCCCGCTCGGGCGCGCCGGTGAAGACCTGGCGCGGACGGCCGATCTTCTGGCTGGGGTCTTCGATCATCTCGCTCCACTGGGCGATCCAGCCCACGGTGCGCGCCACGGCGAACAGCACGGTGAACATGTCGGTGGGGAAGCCCATCGCCCGCAGGGTGATGCCTGAATAGAAGTCGATATTGGGATAGAGCTTCTTCTCGACGAAATACTCGTCCTCCAGCGCGATGCGCTCCAGCTCCATGGCCACGGCCAGCAGCGGCTCGTCGCGCACGCCCAGCTCGTCCAGCACGGCGTGGCAGGTGTCGCGCATCACCGTCGCGCGCGGGTCATAGTTCTTGTAGACGCGGTGGCCGAAGCCCATCAGGCGGAACGGATCGTTCTTGTCCTTGGCGCGGCGGACAAACTCGGGAATGCGGTCAACCGAGCCGATCTCTTCCAGCATTGTGAGCGCGGCCTCGTTGGCGCCGCCATGGGCCGGGCCCCAGAGCGAGGCGATGCCCGAGGCGATGCAGGCGAAGGGGTTGGCTCCCGAGGAGCCCGCCAGGCGCACCGTGGAGGTGGAGGCGTTCTGCTCGTGATCGGCGTGCAGGATGAAGATCTTGTCCATGGCGCGCGCCAGGGTGGGGGAGACCTCGTAATCCTCGGCCGGGACGGCGAAGCACATGCGCAGGAAGTTGGCCGCGTAGTCGAGATCATTGCGCGGCGTGATGAAGGGCTGGCCGATGGAATACTTGTAGGCGCGCGCCGCGATGGTCGGCATTTTAGCGATCATGCGGTGGGCGGAGATGGTGCGTGCCTGCAGATCATTGATGTCGGTGGAGTCGTGGTAGAATGCGCTGAGCGCCCCGACCGTCCCGACCATGATCGCCATCGGGTGGGCGTCGCGGCGGAAGCCACGGAAGAACTGGTCGAACTGGTCGTGCAGCATGGTGTGCCGGCGGATCGTCCAGTCGAACGTCTCCAGCTCGTCGTGGGTGGGCAGATCGCCATGCAGCAGGAGATAGGCGGTCTCGATGAAGCTGGCGTTGTCGGCCAGCTGGTCGATGGGGTAGCCGCGATACAGCAGCACGCCCTTGTCACCGTCGATATAGGTGATCTGGCTTTCACAGCTGGCCGTGGAGGTGAATCCGGGATCGTAGGTGAACACGCCCGCGTCACGGTAGAGGGTGCGGATATCAATCACGTCCGGCCCAACCGAACCGCCCAGCACGGGCAGATCATAGGTCTTGCCATTGATCGTCAGCTGGGCCCCGCCCTTGTTCTGAACCTTGTTTTTCATCTCGCCACCTTCTCTTCTGGCGGGCAGGCCGGGCGCGAAATGGCGCCTGTGGCCGGCGCGCCGGTCAAATCACATCATTGAGGCGGGCCAGGACCTCGTCACGTCCAAGGACCGCCAGAACGAAACTCATATCAGGCGCGGGCGCGCCCCCCGTGATCGCCGCACGCAGCGGCTGCCCGATCTTGCCGAACCCGACCCCTTCGGTTTCGGCGAATGCCTTGAGCGCGTCGCCCAGTGCAGGCTCGCTCCAGTCATTATGGCTGGCGAGCGCTTTGCTCAGCCGCCCCAGCCGCGCCAGCGCATCCTCGTCCAGCGCCTTGGCTGTCTTGCCTTCCATCGTGAAAGGACGCAAGCGCAGCATAAAATAGACCTGATCTTCCAGCTCGGCGAGGGTGGCGGCGCGCTCTTTCAGCGTATCCATGCTGGCGCGCACCCAGGCCCGCCCCGTTTCATCGAGGCGCAGGCCGGGTTTCGTTTCCAGCCGCGCCCAGAGGAGATCGGTCAGACGGGCTGAATCGGCGCGCTTCATGTGGAAAGCGTTGACGCTTGCCATCTTGTCGAAATCGAGCCGGGCGGGCGATTTGTTGAGGCCCGCCAGATCGAACGCCGCGACCATCTCCGCGTCGGTGAACAATTCCTTGTCGCCGTGCGACCAGCCGAGGCGCAGAAGGTAATTGCGCAGGCCTTCGGGCAGATAGCCCATGTCGCGATAGGCTTCCACGCCCAGCGCGCCATGGCGCTTGGACAGCTTCTTGCCGTCCGGCCCGTGGATCAGCGGGATATGGGCGAAATGGGGGATATTCCAGCCCAGCGCGTCATAAATCTGGGTCTGGCGCCCGCCATTGACCAGATGGTCATCGCCGCGGATCACATGGGTGACGCCCATATCGTGATCATCCACCACGACGGCGAGATTATAGGTCGGCGCGCCGTCAGAGCGCAGCAGCACCAGATCGTCAAACTCCTTGGCCGCCCAGCGCACTTCGCCCTGGACGCCGTCCTGGAGGGCGACATCGCGGTCAGGCGCCTTGAAGCGCACCACGAACGGCGTGTCGGGGCCTTCAGAAGGATCGCGGTCGCGCCAGGGAGAGCGCAGGGCGCGGCCTTCGTCAAAGGCGGTCTGGCGCAGGGCTTCGACCTCGTCGGGGGTGCACCAGCAGCGGAACGCCGCGCCGCGCGCGATCAGCGCGTCCACCACCTCGCGGTGGCGTTCGGCGCGGGCGAATTGGGAGACCGGCTCTCCATCCCAGTCGAGACCGAGCCAGCGCATGCCATCGAGAATCGCCGTGACGGCGTCATCGGTGGAGCGCGCCCGGTCGGTGTCTTCAATGCGCAGCTTGAACTGGCCGCCATGGCGGCGCGCAAACAGCGCGCTGAACAGCGCCGTGCGGGCTCCGCCGATATGCAGATAACCCGTGGGGGAGGGCGCAAAGCGCGTGATGATCGGTCGTTTATTTTGCACTTGCGAACAGGTGTTGCGCTGCGGGAGCGCAGACTTAGCATGTCACCCGCGCGCAGTGATAGCCTCCCCCTGCCGTTAAGTCCGGACACGTGGCCCGGACCGGCATGGCAGAGCCCGTCAGCCGGCGTCCGCTTCGATGTGCAGCGTCACCGAAACGGTCTCGCCCACATTATTGGCGCCCCAGCTGGAGGCCGTAATGCCGAAGTCTGAGCGCGACACCTCGAACCCGCCGCGCGCCACGGCGCGGCCGTTCTCGATGTCCAGCGTAAAGGCGAGCACGGCGGGCTGCTCCACATCGCGCACGCTCAGCACGCCGTGGGCTTCATATCCGTCATCGGTGGCGCGGATATCGTCAGAGACGAAGCGCACCTCGGGATGCGCGCGCGGGGCCAGGCCGTCGCTGGACAGGAGGGCCTGCTGGTAGTCGCTTGTGTCCATCTCTCCGCTGCCCGTGCGCACGCTGGCGTCAATGCGCGCGCCAGACAGATCGTCGGGGTCCAGCGTGATCTCTGCGTCAAAATCCGTAAAGCGCGCCTGGGCCGGGGCATTGAAGATCGTGATCTCAAAGCTGACGGCGCTCGCCTCGCGGTCCAGCGTCCAGTCTTGGGCGATGGCTGGGGCGGACAGAGCGCCGGCGGCCAGGGCGGCGGCGGACAGGCTGGCGGCGATCAGGCGCATGGGGTCACCTCGTGCAAACGGGCTGCGGACATGGCGTCCGCGTGTCGTCACAAAAGATAAGGGCAAGCTGCGCTGCAACAACGCGCGTCCTGCGAAAAGCCGTGCTTCCCGGCTGGAAACGCTCAGCGCCATCCATCGACGCTGAAGAGCTTGCGATGCTCGTCCACGGCGTAGCGGTCGGTCATGCCCGCGATATAGTCGCAGACGGTGCGCGCCGTGGCCTGCCCGCCCGCGCCGTCGCAGGATTTTTGCCAGGTGGTGGGCAGGAGCTGGGGGTCTGACAGGAAGGCTGTAAATAGCTCGTGGACCACGCGTTTGCCCTTTTCTTTCATGCGCTTGACCTTGTAGTGCAGATACAGGTTCGCATAGAGGAAGCGGCGCACGGCGGCGAGTTTTTCGGTCATGCTTTCCGAAAACGCCACCACCGGCGCGTCCAGCGCACGCACCGCGTCCGGACTGTCCGCGCCGGTGTCCGAGAGCCGGCGCCGGGTCTCGGCCAGCACGTCGGACACCATCAATCCAATCAGTTCGCGCACGGATTCGTGAATGAGAATGTCCTGGGCGATATCCGGGTGGCGGGCCCGCACGCCGCGGAACACATCCCCCGCCAGCGGCAGTTCCAGGAGCTGATCAAGGGTCAGGATCCCTGAGCGCAGCCCGTCATCAATGTCGTGATTGTTGTAGGCGATGTCGTCGGACAGGGCGGCGATCTGCGCCTCCACCCCGGCATGGGTGTGCAGCTCCAGTTCGCGCCAGCCTTCATAGGCGGTGAAGCCCCAGGGCAGGGTGTCAGGTCCGCCGCCTGGCGCCATCAGCGGGCCGTTATGCTTGACCACGCCTTCCAGCGTCTCCCACGACAGGTTGAGGCCCTCAAATTGCGGGTAGCGGTGCTCCAGCTTGGTGATCACGCGCAGGGTCTGGGCGTTGTGGTCGAACCCGCCAAACTGGGCCATGGCGTCCTGGAGCGCATCCTCGCCGGAATGGCCGAAGGGGGGATGGCCCAGATCATGGGCGAGCGCCGCGGCCTCGGCCAGGTCCTCGTCAACATTAAGCGCGCGCGCCAGGGTGCGGGCGATCTGGGCGACCTCGAGCGAATGGGTGAGGCGGGTGCGGTAGGCGTCGCCCTCATGGGCCACGAAGACCTGCGTCTTCTCTTTCAGGCGGCGGAAGGCGCTGGAATGGATGATCCGGTCGCGGTCGCGCTGGAAGGCGGTGCGCATGGCGCTTTCAGGCTGCGCGAAGGCGCGCCCCCGGCTGCGGGCGGGATCACAGGCATAAGGCGCGCGCGGATGTGTCATGTGGAGGGTCTTCCATGGCGAGCTATGGCGGTCCATATACTGTGGTGCGCGCGTAAACGAAATCCGGCGGCGGCGCGAGGCGGAACCCGAGGCGAAGATGAGCGATCCCCAGATCACCCTGTCAGAGGCGGCGGCGCGCCAGATCAAGGCCGTGCTGGCCAGCCAGAACAAGGCGTTCCTGCGCGTGTCGGTGGTGGGCGGCGGCTGTTCGGGCTTTTCCTACAAATACGATCTCGAGGCCGAAGCCGCCGAGGATGATCTGCGCATCGAGCGCGACGGCGCCACCGTCCTGGTCGATCCGATGAGCGTGGAGTTTCTGGACCAATCGGAGATCGACTATGTCGACGAGCTGATCGGCGCCAGCTTCCAGATCCGCAATCCCAACGCGGTGGCCGCCTGCGGCTGCGGCGTCAGCTTCGCTGTCTGATCTCCAGGGGGCTTCCCATGACTGTTTCCGAGGCGCTGAAAGCGCGCACCTCTACGCGCGCTTTTCTCGACACGCCGGTCTCCAGAGACGAGATCGAGGCGATTCTGGAGGAGGCGCGCTGGGCGGCGTCGGGCGGCAATCTTCAGCCCTGGCATGTGATCGCAGTGTCCGGAGAGGCGCGCCAGCGCGTCATCGATGCGGTGCAGGACAAGCTCAAAACCGATCCCTTCGCCAATGAGGCCGATTTCCCGGTCTATCCTGAAAGCCTGTGGGAGCCCTACCGTTCGCGCCGCTTTCAGGTGGGCGAAGACATGTATGCGCTCCTCGGCGTGCCGCGCGAGGACAAGGGCGCGCGCTTTGCCCATCTGATGGAGAATTACCGCTTCTTCGGCGCGCCCCAGGCGCTGTTCTTCGCTATCGACGAACGCATGAACCCGAACCAGTGGGCGCATCTGGGCATGTTCATGATGTGCGTGTGCCTGGCGGCTGAGGCGCGTGGCCTGGCCACCTGCATGCAGGAAGCCTGGACGCCCCATTGCCGCACGGTGGGCGCGGCGCTGGGCGTGGAGGCGCCGCTTCAGATCTATTGCGGCCTCGCCATCGGCCACGCCGACCCGGACGCAGTGGTCAACAAGCTGCGCTCACGCCGCGCCGGGGTGGATGAGTTCACCCGGTTTGAGGGGTTTTAGACCCTACTCCTCACCCTGCCCGCCATGCTGGTTGAACCAGGCGATGATGTGGCCGGTCTTGTACAGCAGGCGCGAGGGGCGCGAATCGGCGATGCCGTGGAAGGTGTCCGGTATGCGCACCAGCCGGCTTTCAATCCCGCGTATCTGCAGGGCGTTGTAATACTGCTCCGCCTCGGCCACGGGGGTGCGCCGGTCCTCGGCGCCCACGAACACCATGGTGGGGGCGCTGACATTGCCGACCAGCGAGAGCGGCGAGCGGCGCCAGTATTCCTCCGGCTCGTCCCAGGGCGTCACCCCGAACCAGTAGCGGTGGATCACCGGCCCGATATCGGAGGCCAGCGCAAAGCTGGTCCAGTTGATCACTGGCTTGCCCACGGCGGCGGCGCGCCAGCGCTCATTGGTCCCGATCAGCCAGGCGGTGAGTACGCCGCCGCCTGATCCGCCCGTGACATAGAGCCGGTCCTCATCGATGAAGCCGCGCGCCAGAAGCGCGTCGACGCCTGATTCCAGATCATCCACGTCGCGGCCTGGATAATCCTTGTCGATCAGGTTGGCGAAGTCCTGGCCGTAGGAGGTGGAGCCGCGCGGATTGGTGTAGAACACCACATAGCCCGCCGCCGCCATCAGCTGGACCTGACCGGAGAATTGCGGGCCATAGGCCGTGTGCGGGCCGCCGTGCATCTCCAGGATCATCGGCCACTGGCGCGACGCATCGAAACCGGGCGGATAGGCGATCCAGCCCTCGATCTCGCGCCCGTCGGCCGAGCTCTCCCAGGTGAAGCGCTCCACCCGCGCCAGATCGCGCGCGCCGAGCACGCCGGCATTGAGATCGGTGAGGGTGCGCGCCGCGCCCCGGCGCTGGCCCGTGCCCACATTGGCCAGATCCTGCGCACTCGCCAGCGGCGCCGCCCAGCGGCCATTGGTGGAAACCGAGAACATGCCCGACGTGTAGGGCCGCCCGATGGTCAAACCCCCGATGCGGTCGGTCACCCGGTCCAGCCCGCCATTAAGCCCGGCATAGGCAAGCACCGTGTGGCCCACATCGTCATAGCGCACCCAGAGGCCGCGTCCGGTCCCGTCCCATTCGGCCTGGGCGATGCCGCGGTCGAGATCGCCGAGCAGGCGGCGCGGCTCGCCGCCAGACAAGGGCATTGTGTAGAGCCGGTTGTCCTGATGGGAATAGGTTTCGCGATAGGTCTTCAGAAAGGCCAGCGTGCGCCCGTCAGGGCTGAGGCGCGGGGCGCGTTCGGCGCCGGGCAGATCGGTGATCTGGCGCGTCTCGCCGTCTGCGGCGCGCACGGCCCAGATATCGGCTTCGCGAAAATCAAACCCGTCCTGCGCGCGTCCGCCATGGCTGAAGAGGATTTCGGCGCTGTCCGCCGTCCAGGCGAGGCCGCTGATCGCGCCGCTCCCGATGCGCGTCACCTGACGCGGCGCGCCGCCATCGGCGGGGATAACATGGATCTGGGCGGCGCCCGGCGGCAGATCGCCAATCCCGTCGGCCTGATAGGCGATGGTTTCGTCCACGCGCGGCGCCGCCGCCCACTCCGCGCCCTGAGGCCGGTCAGGCAGGCCGATATCCACCTGAACGCCGCTTGCGGGCACGAACATGGTGAAGGCGATCTTGGCGCCGTCGGGCGAGACCGTGATCTGGGAGGCGCCGCGCGGCAGGCGCGCCAGGCGGGCGCTGCGCGCGTCACCAGGCCAGGCCATGCGCAGCTCGCTCTGCCCGTCCTCGCTGGACAGATAGACGATGCGGCTGGAATCCGGCGTCCAGACCGGGCTGCCATAATCGCCCGCGCCGGTGACCAGGGGACGGTGGCTGGAACCGTCAGCGTTCACCAGCCAGATCGCGCCGCGCATGCGGTCGCTCATGATATCGGCGGAGCGGCGCTGATAGGCGATGGTGCGCCCGTCCGGGCTGATCTGCACGCCGGCGGCCATCTCAAGCGAGCACACGTCGGCGAACTGCAGCGGGCCGGCGTCGGCGTGCGCAGACGCGGCGGACGAGACGGCCAGCATGGCTCCGGCGGTGAACGCGAGCAGTTTCATGGACCTGACCCCTCCCTCGGTAATGGCTGGTGAGGGTAGGGCGGGGTGGATGAGGATGGCAAGGCGGCAGCTGGCGCCGCTCAGGCCGCGCTCGCCAGCAGGCCGGAGCGGGTGAGGCGGTAGGGCGCCTTGGGCGCCGTCAGCACCCCGATGGACGGACCGGCCAGCAGGCGGGCGGGCGAGCGCACGCCCAGGCGCCCCGCCTCCCAGTTTTCCAGATTGTCGAGATAGGCGCCCGCCCCGGCCCGGCGCACCAGCGCCATAAAGCGGTCCAGATCCGTGCGTACGGCGGCGTCTGACCCGGTGGGGAAATCAGCGCCGATGAGGGCGGGGCGGATTTCGGTGAAGGGTTCCAGCGTCAGGGCGTCGGCGGGGGCGTGGACGAAGAGCCGCCCTGCATGCTGGGCGATCATCCGCCCGGTTTCGGCCAGCGCCGCGCGCGGCGCATCCAGCGGCGTGTCTTCCAGCCGCACCCAGATCATGGCTTTCAGCGCCGGCCCCAGCGCCGTCAGGCGGGTGATGTAGGCCGACCGGCATCGCGGCTGGGACAGGCTGTCATAGCCGGCCGGAACGATCAGGGCGCAACGCGAGCCAGCCTTGATGAGCCGGTTCAGCGCCGCAGCGGCGCGCTCGAGCACCAGAAGGTCCAGCGCCAGGCGCGCCTCGGCCCGCCGCGCGCCGCGCACGATGGCGCCATTGATCAGCCAGCCGCGCCCGTCTGTGGCCAGGCGCCGGGCGCGCACGAAGAAGCCGCCCACCGCCTCATTGCGCGCATCCCAGGCGGGCAGGTAATCCAGCGCGTCGATCCGCAGCGCGTCCGCGTCTGCCGGGCCCGGGGCGGACGGGGCCGGATCGGCCGCCTGCGGCTCGGCTTCAGGACGTGAGCGCGCCAGCGCGGCTTCAAACTCCGACAGGGTCAGGCGCTCGCTTTGACCTTCGACTTTCAGACCGCCCAGCTCCTCATCGCCCATGAAGAAGGCCTCAAGCTCGGCGCGAACTTTTTCGGTGAGGCGCCGGGCCGGATCGCCGCTCAACGCCTTGAACACCACCAGAAACCCGGTGGCGCAGGGGATGATCAGATCATCCTCGGCGATGCGCCGCTCGATCATGGTGCGCGATGCCAGGAAGGCCCGCTCGCGCAGCTGTGGCCACCGCGCGCCGGCGGCCTCGCGGACCGGATCAAGATTGACGAACTGGTAGCGGCCCAGATCGACGTGGTCGACACTGGCCAGATGGCTCTTTAGCAGCCGCATGACGGCGTCGTGCATGACCGGCTCCTGAACCCCAGCCGGCCCAGTATCGCGTGGATGTGTTGTTACTTGGTAAGCGCGCCGCGTCGGGTATCGCCGACTTCCCCATCCGGGGCATCGGCATCAACAGCTCCATCCCCAGCGCCGATCCGACGGTCGCGGTGTTTATCGACGGGGTGTATCAGGGCATCAACGCCGGGCGGGTGTTCGCCAATTTCGATCTGGAACGGGTCGAAGTTCTGCGCGGGCGTGGAGACCGGCCCGCACTACACCGTGGCGGGCGTGCTGATTGGCCCGCTGGCCGGGGGCTGTCGGGCAAGCTGGCGGTCTGCCACAGTGACG
>JAIUMW010000103.1 GCA_022565365.1 Oceanicaulis sp. | reverse complement strand
CGATACTATAAGTCGCTGACCCATTATACAAAAGGTACCAGCTCACCCAGGACAAACCTAGGGCTCCCACTGTTTGTAGGCATCCGGTTTCAGGGACTGTTTCACTCCCCTCGTCGGGGTGCTTTTCACCTTTCCCTCACGGTACTGGTTAGCTATCGGTCGCTAAGGAGTACTTAGGCTTGGAGGGTGGTCCCCCCATGTTCAGACAGGATTTCACGTGTCCCGCCCTACTCGAATTCTCTCTCTTTATTTTCACGTACGGGGCTATCACCCACTATGGCCGGCTTTTCCAAACCGTTCCGCTGATGCAGAGAGAGACATTGGCCTGGTCCCCGTTCGCTCGCCGCTACTAGGGGAGTCTCAATTGATGTCCTTTCCTCCAGGTACTGAGATGTTTCAGTTCCCCGGGTTCGCTTCTAAACCCCTATGTATTCAGGGTTAGATACCTTTCACAAACTCTGGTGACCGATCGTCCGATTGCTCGGACGAGCGACCGCCAGGGTCTGTAAAGGTGGGTTTCCCCATTCGGATATTCTCGGATCAAAGTCTGCTCGCAACTCCCCGAGACTTAACGCAGCGTGCCACGTCCTTCATCGCCTCTTACCGCCAAGGCATCCACCAAACGCCCTTTTTGCGCTTGATCTCAACGTTGCTCATGAACGGTGAACGCCTCGCCCGCTGATAAGCCGTGCTATGCTTATCAACCTGGCAAAGGCCCGTCACGAGCCCGTCAGTCAGGATGTCTCTGTGATGTGTCCTTGTATTGGCCGGACACATCCTTTTTCTTCACAATGTCAAAAACCTTCGGACCGCAACGCTTCCGCGCCGCGAACCAAACTTGGCTCTTTGATCTGTTCCGCCTTTTGTACGCCCTTCACAACTCGCTGGAATGGTGGAGCCAGTCGGGATCGAACCGACGACCTCAAGCTTGCAAAGCTAGCGCTCTCCCAACTGAGCTATGGCCCCTTCGAAGATCTTCCGGCGCGGTGATGGTGGGCCTGGGTAGACTCGAACTACCGACCTCACGCTTATCAGGCGTGCGCTCTAACCACCTGAGCTACAGGCCCGATACCAAGCGCGCGCCGAACCCCTCACCCGTCTTGCGACGAGGCGGGCCGGGCTGCACGCACCGGAAAGCGATCTTGCCGGTGCGGGCGGAACTGGAAAGAGAAACGAAGACGGCGGCGATCCGCCATTTTTGCTTCATGCGATGAGATCGCTGAAGCGTTTTGTTCTATGGCATCGAAGGAAGCGGATGGGCATAGCCCAGCGCTGTCGATCGATAATCCTTAGAAAGGAGGTGATCCAGCCGCAGGTTCCCCTACGGCTACCTTGTTACGACTTCACCCCAGTCGCTGACCCTACCGTGGCTGGCTGCTTCCTTGCGGTTAGCGCACCATCTTCGGGTAGAACCAACTCCCATGGTGTGACGGGCGGTGTGTACAAGGCCCGGGAACGTATTCACCGCGGCATGCTGATCCGCGATTACTAGCGATTCCAACTTCATGCTCTCGAGTTGCAGAGAACAATCCGAACTGAGACAGCTTTTAGAGATTAACTCTCTGTCACTGCCATTGTAGCACGTGTGTAGCCCTGCCCGTAAGGGCCATGAGGACTTGACGTCATCCCCACCTTCCTCCGGTTTGACACCGGCAGTCTCGCTAGAGTGCCCAGCCCAACCTGATGGCAACTAACGACGAGGGTTGCGCTCGTTGCGGGACTTAACCCAACATCGCACGACCCGAGCTGCCGACAGCCATGCAGCACCTGTCACCGGTCCAGCCGAACTGAAGGAATCCATCTCTGGAAACCGCGACCGGGATGTCAAGGGCAGGTAAGGTTCTGCGCGTTGCTTCGAATTAAACCACATGCTCCACCGCTTGTGCGGGCCCCCGTCAATTTCTTTGAGTTTTAACCTTGCGGCCGTACTCCCCAGGCGGGATGCTTAATGCGTTAGCTGCGTCACCGAACAGGATGCTGCCCGACAACTAGCATCCATCGTTTACGGCGTGGACTACCAGGGTATCTAATCCTGTTTGCTCCCCACGCTTTCGCACCTCAGCGTCAGTACCGGTCCAGTGTGTCGCCTTCGCCTCTGGTGTTCCTCCGAATATCTACGAATTTCACCTCTACACTCGGAATTCCACACACCTCTACCGTACTCCAGACCAACAGTATCAAAGGCAGTTCCGAAGTTGAGCTCCGGGCTTTCACCTCTGACTGGCTGGTCCGCCTACGCGCGCTTTACGCCCAGTAATTCCGAACAACGCTAGCCCCCTCCGTATTACCGCGGCTGCTGGCACGGAGTTAGCCGGGGCTTCTTCTGCAGGTACAGTCATTATCTTCCCTGCTGAAAGGATTTTAAAACCCTAAGGCCTTCATCATCCACGCGGAATGGCTGGATCAGGGTTTCCACCATTGTCCAAGATTCCCCAATGCTGCCTCCAGTAGGAGTCTGGGCCGTGTCTCAGTCCCAGTGTGGCTGATCATCCTCTCAGCCCAGCTACAGATCGTCGCCTTGGTGAGCCATTACCTCACCAACTAGCTAATCTGACGCGGGCCGATCTTTTGGCGATAAATCTTTCCCCCGAAGGGCTTATCCGGTATTACTCCCAGTTTCCCGGGGCTATTCCGAACCAAAAGGTACGTTCCCACGCGTTACTCACCCGTCTGCCGCTCACCCCGAAGGGTGCGCTCGACTTGCATGTGTTAAGCCTTCCGCCAGCGTTCGTTCTGAGCCAGAATCAAACTCTCATGTTGATTCGACTAAGCTCGCTGTTGTTCTCTCTCAAAGTGACGGAGACTGATTTGGCCGAAGCCATTTCAAATTCTCCACACCTAATTGAGAAACGTAAGCAAACGTCGTCTCGGTGGACGCCCTCGCCCAATGGGCTGTTGCGTCCGCAGAGCGCCGCCGCCTGCGTTTCTCTTTCCAATTACCAACAATGTCAAAGAGCCGGCATCCAGGCGGGCCGCAGCCCGGTCTTTCCGCCCCGAGCCGCTCTGGCGAGCCGCCCGGTCTTCAAGGAGCGCGGTGTCTACTGACGCGCCACCCCTGTGTCAATCGCCTCTGTGCAGCGCGCCGGAAACTCGTTTCCAGCGATGCGCCTGACGGCGAGGAGCGCGGTATCTAGTGAGCCGCTATCCTCGTGTCAACCGCCCCAAACGAAGTTCTTGTCAGCGCTATCTGCCGGGCGAAAAAGAGCAAAAAGCTCTTCCTCGGCGCGGCTGACACGCCGTCGATGAACTCCCGTCCGAAGCGGAGAGGCTCAGCAGTATGAAGCGCTTCGATGCTGTCCGCAAGAGGAAAGTGCCGTGAGGCGTTTTCCGATTTGCGTGCCGCGCCGAAGCAGTCCGCCGCCGAGGAAGGGGGTTCTATCCCCCTGCCCCGGCCGGAGCAAGCCCTCATGACGGTTTTTTTGCATCGCGCCGGGCGGGTCTGGCTGAATTCCCAAGCGGGGCAGGCGCATTCAGGCTGTCTCGATATACGCTTTAAGCGTCTCGGCTTCCGCCTCGGCCTCGGCGATCTTGCGTTTGACCACGTCACCGATAGACACCAGCCCGATCATGCGCCCGGATTCGCTGATGATGATGTGGCGCACGCGCCGGTCGGTCATCAACGCCATGAGCTCGTCTACGTGAGCGCCCGGCTCCGCCGTGATGAGGCCACGCGTCATGGCTGACGATACCGGCATGGACAGGGCCGCAGCCCCATGCTCGGCCACCAGGCGGACCAGATCGCGTTCGGAGAACACGCCGGCGGGCTGGCCGTCATCACCCAGCACCACGGCGGCCCCGATCCGCTCGTCGCGCAGCACCCGGACCGCCGATTCCAGCGTTTCGTCCGGGCGGATGGTGGTGACGTCCGAGCCCTTGTGGGACAGTATTTTGCCTGCCGTCATATTCGCCTCCTTCAATGTGGCGATATCGGCTATGATCATGCCTCAAGGCGGCGCGCTGCGCAAACAGGCGTTCGGGGAGGCGTACACGGCATGGGCGACGGATACCTCAAACGGCTGGCGCGCGATCTGGACCGCTGGATCGCGGCCGGGCTGGTCCCGGCGCAGAACCGCCAGGCGATTCTCGACAGCGCCGCCCCGTCACCGCGCCGCTGGAATGCCGCCGGCGCCGCCGCGATTCTCGGCGCCGTGCTGCTGGCGCTGGCGGCCTTGAGCTTTGTCGGCGCCAACTGGAGCGAGCTGCCAAAGCTCGCCCGCGTCATCCTGATTCTCGCCGCGCTGTGGGCGAGCCTTGGCGGCTCGGCGATCGCATTTGCGCGCGGCGCGCCGGCGCTGGGCCATGGACTGGCGCTGCTGGGCGCGGCGCTGTTCGGCGCCGCCATCATGCTCACCGCCCAGACCTTCAATATGAGCGCGTTTCGCAATACCGGCGTGCTGATCTGGGCGGGCGGCGCACTGGCCACAGCCCTGATCATCCCCTCGCGCCCCGTTCTGGCGCTGGCCGCAGGCGTGGGCGCGCTCTGGGCCGGGCTGGAGGCGGGCAACCCCTTCGCGCCGGGACCGGTCTGGGCCTATCTCGCCCTGTGGGCGGCGACGGCGCTGGCCGCCCTGCGCCTGAAATCATCGGTCACGCTGCTCCTTCTGGCCGCCGGGCTGGTGGTGTGGATCGGCCACACGCTGTTCGAGGTCTTCGGTCAGGGGGCCCCCGCCCCCCGCTTCTGGATATGCGCCTTCATCCTGGTGACCGGCGCCGGGGCCATGGCGGGCTCGCTGGCGCTGGACCGGCGCATCGAAGGGGCGGGCGTGCTGGCGGGGTGGATGGCCTGGGCGGCGGCGCTCAGCGCGCTGGCGCTGCAGGGTGCGGGCAACTGGATCATTGATGAAGCCCCGGTCCCGACATGGGCCTACGCGCTCATCGCCGGGGTCGCCTTCGCAGCGCTTGCAGGCTTCAGCCTGTGGCGAGTCCGCGCCGGGACGCTCGAGCGCGGGCCGGCCGCGGCGCTGCTGGTCGCGGCGGCGTTTGTGCTTGCCTGGCCCGCAATCTCCCTGAGCGGGACCGCCGCTGACATGGTGCTGGGGGCCGTGATCTATGCCGGAGCCGCCGCGCTGGTGCTGGCTGGAGCCGCGCCCGGGCGGCGATTCGCCGGCGCTTTGGGGGTGACCGTGTTCGCCCTGCAGTCTCTTTATGTGTACGCGCGCCTGTTCGGCGATCTCCTGAACACCGCCGCCTTCTTCTTTATTGGCGGATTGCTGCTGATCGCCCTGTCCGTCGCCATAGGGCGCTGGGCGCGCAGGCGCGAACCCGCGACCGGATCAGGAGACCCGTCATGAGCGCGTCCGTACGCCTTGTCCTGATGGCGGTTCTGATGACCGTCGTGCTGATCGCCATGGCCGGACTGCACGCAGCGCAACGCGCGGGCGGAACCGAAATCCGGCTCGACATGCTCGCCGTCGATCCGCGCGATCCTTTGCTGGGGCACTACGTGGTGATCGAAACTGAGCTGCACAGTCTTGATCTGAACGCCTACGGGCCGGTCCAGACCGGTTTCTCGCGCGGGGGCGATGTTTTCGTGACCCTGATCCGCGATGAGGCGACCGGCTCATGGAGCGCCGCCAGCGTCCATGACCGGCATCCCGGCGAGGGCGTGGTGATCCGGGGCAAGGTGGAGCGCGTGTTTGAGCTCATCCCCTGGATTGAGGACGAGGACGGAGAGCGGGTGCGCGACCGGGACAATCCGCGCGACGAGTTGCGTGTGAGCTATAATCTGGAGCGCTATTACGCCAGCCGGGACGAGGCGCTGGCGCTGGAAGACATGCGCGAAGGCGGGCGCCTGCGCCTGATCGTGTCGGTGGGCAGGTCCGGCGACGCCGTCATCAAGGGGCTGGAGATTGACGGCGAAGACCGGCTGGACCGGCTGTTCTAGCGCCGCCCGAACAGCCGCACGAAGGCCGGATAGGCGATCATCCCCACCAAGAGCCCGCCCACATGGCCGGTCCAGGCGATGGGCAGGTTGAGCCAGGGATCAGCCAGGATCATCACCACGTGCAGGCCCAGCAGCGGCACAGCCAAACGCAACATGCCCTGGCGCCCGCCCTGCGCCCAGCCGGCGGCGGCGAGCAATCCCATAACAGCGGTCGACGACCCGGCCATGAGGCTGGCCTCGTTCATGTGAACCAGCACATGCAGGCCCGCCCCGGCGATCGCGCATGCAAAGAAAAAGGCGAGAAATCCCGCTGATCCGGCCACGCCCGTCCCGAACGGACGCGCCGCCGCCGCGCCAAACGCCAGCAGCGCCCCGGCGTTCAGCGCAAGGTGCACCCAGCCGAAATGCAAAAACACGTGCGCCACATAGGGCGCGAACCCGCCCAGCGGGCCCGACCCGAAGCGCGCGGCGGTTTCGCCCGTGCGCACAGCGGCCGTATCCACCAGCCAGCGATGGAAGCCGCCGTCGCCCTGATTGACCGACCACCATTCCAGCGCGTGCGCGCCGAACATGACCGCCAGCAAAACCGCGATCACCGGCGGCAGGCCGGTGAACATGGGCTGGCGCGGCGCCTGCAAGGGCGGCGGCGGACGATTGTCGGGATCCGGACCGGTCATGGCGCTTCCTCTTGACAGTCTGGCGTGGCCGGGTCCGGCACAGCGGGGTGGCACGGGGGTTGCAGCAACCCGGTCAATCGAGTCTTCAAAGAGGACACATACACCATGCGTAAGCCCCTCAAAGCCTTCCCCGCCGCTCTGGCCTGCATTGCGTTTATGACTCCAGGCGCCATCGCCCAGTCGTCGCAGTCCAACCCGTCAGAATGGAACCGCCCTTATGGCCAGTCCCATCAGGACGGCAGCCAGCCCTATGCCGGAGCGCGCTCGCGCGCCGGCAACAGGGTGGTGATCAACGGCATCATCCAGACCGGCGTCGGCGTCTCGGCCCAGGCCAGCGCGTTCGCCCAAGGCTCCGCCAGCTTCCACGGCGGCGTCCAGAACGGCGGCGGCGCGGGAGGGGGCTCGGGCTACACCTTCCATCAGGCCACCGCCATCGCCAACCAGCTCAATGTGGTGGTCAACGGCAACTACAACACTGTTGTGGTCAACAGCCGCCAGATCAATTCCGGGCAGGTGACGGCCAATGCCGGCCAGGCCTCGTCTAACGCCGGCTCGGGCCAGGCTTCGGGAGACAGCGACAATGATTAAGCTGCGCACCCTTCTCGCTGTGGCGGCGTCCGCCCTCAGCGTCACTGCCTGCGCCACCAGCACGCCGGGCTCGGACGGGCTGTACGCCCAGCCGACCGGTAGCGCGCCGGTCACCCCCAACCCCACGCCTTACACCGATGCGCTGGTGTGCATGTCGTCCCACGCCCGTCAGGGTGGACGCGCCGCGCCGCGTATCGCAGTGGGACGCATCGCCGACTATACCGGCCAGATGGCGCCCGAAGGCGGCACACGCGTCACCCAGGGCGCCTCGCTGATGGCGATCAGCGCCCTGTCCAAGGCAGGCGTCCGGCTGGTGGAGCGGTTCGACACCTCGGTGGCCGAGCTGGAGCTGCGTTACGCTAACAACCAGCTGATCACCGATGAAGGCGAGGAGCAGGGCTTCCGCCAGATCTATGCCGGCTCGATCCCGGGTTCGGACTTTTATCTGGTGGGCGGCATTACCGAGCTCAACGCCAATATCCGCTCCAACGGCCAGGACCTGTTCGCCGGCGACCGGGTCGACTCCAGCCCGTCAGGCGTGTTCTCGCGCCGCGTCTATGTGATGAATGTCGGTCTTGATCTGCGCCTCATCGACTCGCGCACGCTCGAGGTTGTCGATGTGGTGTCCTACCAGAAGCAGATTATCGGCCGCGAATTGTCGGCAGGCGTATTCGCCTTCTTCGGCGACGCCGTGGTGGACGTGTCCGCCGGCGGCCGCTCGCTGGAGCCGATCCAGCTGGCCGTGCGCTCGGTGATCGAACGCGCCGTGCTGGAAATGACCTCAACGCTCTACGGCGTCAGCCCGGACCGGGTCTGCGCCTATAACGACCCGCTCGGCCCGTCGAACGCAACCGGCGGCGTCCAGCTTCAAACCCGTTACGCCCCCACGTAGGCTCCCTATGTCCAGGCACGCACAAGCATTGATCGTGGGCACAACCGCCGCGATGCTGATATCCGCAGCCAGCTTCGCGGAACCTACCAATAGGGTCACGCTGAACCAGACCAATTCCGGGGCCAATGCGGCCTCGGACGAGGTCACTGTCGGGGTTGGCGAATCGGTGGACTCCACCGCCATGGTGCAGGCCAACGGCGCCACGGGCTTCGTCACTGACTGGACCTCGGTCACCGGCCAGCAGGCGTTCAGCGGTTCGGCCGACGCGGTGTCGCGCGTCGAGGCGGACGATATCTGGTCGTGGATCATTTCCGGCGCCGTCTCCCAGGGCAATGGTATGAGCGTCCAGAGCCTGAGTGATCTGGATGTGGACCTGACCCAGGATGCGGCGGCAGGCTCGCGCGTCAGCGCGCTGTCGGACCTGCGCGTGGCTGACTATACCGCCCACGTGATCCAGACATCGGTGGCTGCGGCCAACGCGGTCGAGATCAATGCCGCCTATGGCAGCCAGGACATCAATCTGACCCCGCGTGCGGGCGGCGAGACCTATGCCGGCGCCAGGCTGGATGCGGAAAACGCCCGCATCGAAGATGTGGCCGCCGCCGTACAGGCGTCGGGCAACAGCCTGCAGGCATCAGGCTACGAAGCCAATCCGATCGCCTATATCGACCAGTCCCAGACCGGGACAGTCACGGCGGAAGCCGACATCACCGCGCGCGATGTGCGCTGGGGTCTGACGGCGGCCACCGAGGCGGCGGGCAATACCGCAGTCATCACCAATGACTGGGGCTATGCCCACCTTCAGGGGACCCAGACCAATTCCGGCGACGTCACGGCCCGCACAGTGGTCAATCTGGGCGAGTTTTCCAATGGCGTGGCCGCGATCAGCGCCCATGGCGTGGGCAATAACGCGCTGGTCTCCAATATCGGCGCCGACGCCTATAGCGGGATCGGCCAGGTCAATACCGGCGCCGTGACCGGCGAGGCCCAGTTCAATGGCGGGCACAATGGCGGATCGGGCGTGGGCGGCGGCATCGTCGCGTCGTCTTCGGCCATCGGCAACGCCCAGTCCGGCTATATCTGCGCCGACTGCCCGGTGGGGCTGACCGCCAACATCAACCAGACCAATTCCGGCCCCGTGACGGCGCGCACGCAGGTCAATTCGCCCGGCTACACGCCCTTTATCTCCAGCTCGGCCACGGCCGTGGGCAATGCGGCGACCTTCTCCACGCGCACGCCGAACTGATACTCGGCCCAAACTGAAGACCTCGCCCCCGGATCCACCGATCCGGGGGTTTTTGTTTGTCCCGCCCGGCGCCGCTGCGCACTGTTCGCCGCGCGTCAGGTGTGAAACCATGGGCTCAACCCTCACACATCCATCCCAGCCAGCAGAGAGAGTTCATGAGCCAGCGCGAGTTTGATGTTGTCGTATTCGGCGCCACCGGGTTCACCGGCCGCCTTGTCGCGGAATACCTGAACCAGCAATACGGACCCTCCGTGCGCTGGGCGATGGCCGGACGGTCGGCCGACAAGCTCGCCGCGGTGCGCGATGAGATCGCCGCGCCGGCTGACACCGCGCTGATCACCGCCGACAGCAGCGATGCGGCTTCGCTCAAGGCCCTCGCGGCGCGCACCAAAGTGCTGATCACGACCGTCGGCCCGTACCAGAATTTCGGTGAGCCGATGGTGGCCGCCTGCGTTGAAGCCGGGACCGATTATGTCGATCTGTGCGGCGAGCCGGCCTGGATGCACGACATCATCCGCACATACGACGCCCCGGCGCGCGCGTGGGGCGCGCCCAATGTGCGGTCGTGGGGCTTTTATTGCAACCCCGTTTTAATTGGGGTGTATGT
>JAIUMW010000102.1 GCA_022565365.1 Oceanicaulis sp. | reverse complement strand
TCCAGCAGGCGGTCCAGCACGCCCCAGGTGAACGCCCCATGCGCGCCGCCGCCCTGAAGGGCCAGCGAGACGGGACGGGGTTTGCGCTGCGTCATGGCATTATTTGGCCAGCCAGCCGCCCTCGACATTGATCGCGCTTCCGTTGGCGTTGGCGCCGTCATCTGACACCAGATAGAGAAGCGCGCCTACAAGCTGGCTGTATTCCACGAATTTTTTCGTCGGCTGGGCGTAGAGCATCACGTCGCGCACCACCTCATCTTCGCTGATGCCGCGCTCGCGGGCGGTGTCGGCGATCTGGCTGTCCACCAGCGGCGTGCGCACATAGCCCGGATTGATGGCGTTGCAGGTGATCCCGCGCTCGGCCACTTCCAGCGCGATGGTCTTGGTCAGCCCCATCACGCCGTGCTTGGCCGCCACATAGGCCGATTTGAACGGCGAGGCGGCCAGCGCATGGGCCGAGGCGATATTGACGATCCGCCCGCGCCCCTGCGCCGTCATCAGCGGTATGGCGTGGCGGCAGGCGTGAAACACGCTTGTCAGATTGATCGCCAGGATCGCGTCCCATCTGTCGGCGGGAAACTCTTCGATCTTCGCTACATGCTGGATGCCGGCATTATTGATGAGGATGTCGAGCCGGCCGAGCTCCTTTTGGGCGAAGGCGATCAGGTCGGCGATCTGATCGGCGTGGAGCATGTTGGCGGGATGGTAGAGCACGCGGACCTTATAGGCATCCGCCAGGCGCGCGCGCAGCGCCTCGATCTCGCCCGCCTCGCCCAGGCCATTGAGCACGATATCGCAGCCATTGGCGGCGAGCCCTTCAGCCAAAGCCGCGCCGATGCCGGAGGTGGAGCCGGTGATGACGGCGCTGTGGCCGGACAGATCAACACGCACGGAGGTCATCGGCTCAGGCTCACTCTCGGGTCGGTGTACAGATTGCTGCGCTGCAAAAACACGGGGGCGCCGCCGGGTCAAGGCAGACCTGTGATCCGGCCCGGACGAAAACGGGCGGCCCCTTGTGGGAGCCGCCCGCCTGTTCGTCGCGACGCGGGCAGGCCCTCAGGCCTTGTCCTCGTCTTCAGCGCCTTCGGCGTCTTCTGACGGCTCGTCGTCGCGGTCATCGTCCTGACCTTCAACGCCCGATTCCATCAGCACGGCGGCCTGGGCGTCCGCCAGAGCGCGGTCTTCCTCGGCGGCCGACGCGATGACGTCCTCACCCTTGGCCTGACGCTCGGCTTCGTCAGCCGTGCGCGCCACGTTGATGGTGATTGTGACCGACACTTCAGGGTGCAGCATGACGCGCACGTCATGCAGACCCAGCGTCTTGATCGGCGCTTTGAGGTCCACCATGCCGCGCGTGACGTTCAGCGCGTCGGACGTGGCCGCATCAGCGATGTCACGGGTGGACACCGAACCGTAGAGCTGGCCGCTCTCGGACGCCTGACGGATCAGCACGAAGCTGGCGCCGTCGAGGTGCGAACCGGTATCGCGGGCCTTGGCGGCGCGCTCTTCGTTGAGCTTGACCAGAACTTCGCGCTCGCGCTCGAAGCGTTCCATATTGGCTGCGGTCGCCCGCAGGGCCTTGCCCTGGGGCAGGAGGAAATTGCGTGCAAAGCCCGGCTTGACGGCGACGACGTCGCCGATGGCGCCCAGCTTTTCAACACGCTCGAGAAGTACGACTTGCATGATCTCGCGCTCCCTTAATCGACTGCGTACGGCAGAAGGGCGAGCACACGCGCGCGCTTGATGGCGCGGGCGAGTTCACGCTGCTTCTTGGCGGACACCGCCGTGATGCGCGCGGGCACGATCTTGCCGCGCTCGGACATGTAGCGCTGAAGCAGCTTCACGTCCTTGTAATCGATCTTCGGCGAAGCCTCGCCGGAGAACGGGCATACCTTGCGGCGGCGCTGGAAGGCGCGGCGCGCAGGCACGTTGGATACGGTCATATCGGTCATGTGTGTGTTCTCCTAGCGCCGGTCGCCGCGGAAGCCGCCCTCGCGCCCACCGTCACGGCCGCCCTCGCGCCCGCCTTCGCGGCGCTTGCGGTCCTCGCCCTTGCGCATCACGGCGCTGGGCTCGTCATTGAGCTCATCGACCTTCACGGTCATGTAGCGCATGATGTCTTCGGCATAGCGCTGGCGGTATTCCAGCGCGTCGAGCACCGCATTGCCCGCTTCCATGTCGATATAGCCGTAATGGCCCTTGCGGCTCTTGTTCAGGCGATAGGCCAGCGTGCGCAGGCCCCAATACTCGGTCTTGTTGACCTTGCCGCCCTTTTCCTCGACGAGGGCTTTGATCTCCTCGATCGCGGATTCCATCTGCGCCGGAGACACGTCCGGGCGCGCGATGAACACGTGTTCGTACTTCTGCATAAGACTTTCGTCCCTTCTGATGGGCTGCGGCGCGAGCGCGGTCCGAAGGGCCGGACCGTCCCGCGTCGGCTCCCGATGACCCCGCCTTGCGCCATGCACAAAGCGGGCAGTGGTCATGGGACCGCAGCCGGTGAAGCGGCGCGTATACGCCAAGCGGTCCGGGGAGGCAAGCGGGGCGAGTGGTGGTCAGGAGTGGGGCTGACGCCTTGCGTGCATGACCGCCATGATGCGTATGCCGCTGGGGATCGGCTTGTAATACAACCAGTGCCGGCCTGCGAAATAACGCCTGTAGCCTTCTCCCGCCATTGGCGACGAGACGCCAAGGCCCGGATTTTCTGCCAAAGTCATGCAGGACCGTTCAAGCTCATCCAGATAATTTTGGGCCTGATCATGTCCCCAACGCTCGTAAGTATACGAGAATATGTCTTCGAGAGCTCGCGTTGCAGAGCGTGAAAACTCAAGCCGCGCCACGATTCAGCCGCGCTCTCAAGGCTGAGAAGAATGTCTCTCCGTCGACCACATCACCTTGCCGGACGTCGTCCTCGGCCTGTTTGATCCGGTCGCGCAGCAGCGCATCATAAGCGTCGGCGTACGCGGCATACTCCTCGTAAGAGATCATCACCGCCACAGGCCGGCCATGACGCTCGATGCTCACCGGTTCGCGCCGGGCCGCGTCCAGCAATTCCCCGAACCGGTTCTTGGCGTCGGCGGCGGTGAAGGTGCGCATGGCGGGACTCCTGAGCTATTTTGTCCACTTTAGCCGATTTGGACAATTTGGCCAAGCGCGCCCACGCCCGTCCCGCCTTGCCAGCGTCCCGCCGGCCGGTTTATGCCGCTTGCACAGAACAATACTGCAAGGGAGGACGCCGCACATGGCGCTTGCATTCATATTTCCCGGCCAGGGCAGCCAGGCCGTCGGCATGGGCCAGGCCCTCAAGGACGCCTATCCGGCTGCGCGCGAGGTGTTCGAGGCGGTGGACGAGGCGCTTGGCGAGCCGCTGTCGCGCCTGATGGCTGAAGGGCCCATCGAGACGCTGACGCTGACCGAGAACGCCCAGCCGGCGATCATGGCGGTGTCGGTGGCGGCCATGCGGGCGCTGAAAGCCGAGTTTGGTGTGGATGTCAGTGCGGCCCGCTTTGTGGCGGGTCACAGCCTGGGCGAATATTCGGCCCTGTGCGCCGCCGGCGCCCTGTCGCTGGCGGATACGGCGCGGCTGTTGCGCTTGCGCGGGCAGGCGATGCAGAAAGCCGTGCCGGTGGGCGAGGGGGCCATGGCGGTGCTTCTGGGCGCCGAGCATGCCCAGGCCGAGGCGGCGGTGGCTGAGGGTTCTGCGCATGGCGTGGTGACCATCGCCAATGACAATGCGCCCGGCCAGATCGTTATCTCCGGCGCCAAGGCGGCGGTGGAGGCTGCGGCCGAGGCGGTCAAGGCGCTCGGCGTGCGCAAGGTGATGATGCTGCCGGTCTCGGCGCCTTTCCACTGTCCCCTCATGCAGCCGGCCGCCGACGCCATGGCCGAGGCGCTGAAGTCCGCAACGATATCCGCCCCGGCCCTGCCGGTGGTGGCCAATGTCCTGGCCGGACCGGTCACCGATCCCGAGGCGATCCGCACCCTTTTGGTGCAGCAGGTCACCGGCCGCGTGCGCTGGCGCGAAAGCATGGAGCGGATGCATGGTGAAGGCGTCACACGGTTTGCAGAAGCCGGCGCCAAGGTGCTGGTGACCATGCTGCGCCGTCACATTCCCGAGGCCGAGGGCGCCGCCCTGACCAGCCCCGCCGAGCTTGAGGCCTTCGCCGCCTCCCTGAAAGGATAAGCGACATGTTTGATCTGACTGGCAAAAAAGCCCTTGTCACCGGCGCCACGGGCGGGCTGGGGTCGGAAATCGCCCGCGCCCTGCATGGCGCCGGCGCCCATGTCGCCCTGTCGGGCACGCGCGAGGAGAAGCTGCGCGAGCTGGCTGATGAGCTGGGCGAGCGCGCGGTGATCACGCCGTGCAATCTGGCCGACGCCGCCTCTGTGGACGCCCTGCCCAAGCAGGCGTCCGAGGCGCTGGACGGGCTGGATATCCTGATCTCCAACGCCGGCATCACGCGCGACCAGTTGTTGATGCGCATGAAGGACGAGGACTGGGATCTGGTGATCCGGGTCAATCTGGAGGCCCATTTCCGCCTCTCCAGGGCGGTGCTGCGCGGGATGATGAAGCAGCGCTGGGGCCGGATTATCGGCATCACCTCGGTGGTGGGCGTGACCGGAAACGCCGGCCAGACCAATTACGCCGCGTCCAAGGCGGGCATGATCGGCTTTACCAAATCGCTGGCCATGGAGGTTGCGTCGCGCAACGTCACGGCGAACTGCGTGGCGCCGGGCTTTATCGAATCGCCGATGACAGACGCGCTCAACGAGGAGCAGAAGGCGGCGATTCTGACCACGATTCCCGCCGGGCAGCTGGGCAAGGGCGCTGATATTGCAGCCGCTTGCGTCTATCTCGCCAGTGAGGAAGCGGCCTATGTCACTGGCCAGACCCTGCACGTAAACGGCGGGATGGCGATGATCTAGGCGGCTGCGGGCCGCATACGCGCGGCTTGCCATCGCGCCCTGCTCTGGCGTAGGTCAAAGCAGGCGTGCTATCTGCCCGCACGCTTCCGCCGACGAGGTCCGCTTTGTGGACCCCGCCTTGGCGACGGTTCAGTTCCGCGGGGCCCGCCGGGTCGCCCGCATGCATGTGAAAAGGGTCCGACATGTCCGACGTTTTTGATCGCGTTAAGAAAATTGTTGTCGAGCATCTCGATGTCGAAGAAGACAAGGGCGTCGAGAAGGCCTCGTTCATCGACGATCTGGGCGCCGACTCCCTCGACAATGTCGAGCTCGTGATGGCGTTCGAGGAAGAATTCGACGTTGAGATTCCCGATGACGCCGCCGAGACGATCCAGACGGTCGGCGATGCGGTGAAATTCATCTCCGAAAAACTCGGCAAATAGTCGCGGACGAGCCCTTGAGCATGTCCAGACGCCGCGTTGTCGTCACAGGTCTCGGTCTCGTCACGCCGCTCGGATGCGGGGTGGACCATGCGTGGTCCCGGCTGATCGCCGGCCATTCAGGGCTGTCCCGCATCGAGCATTTCGAGGTCGAGGATCTGTCCAGCCATGTGGCGGGGATCATGCCCCGCGTCGATGGACGCGCGGGCGGATCGCCGGACATGCCCGGCGCATTTGATCCCGATGCCGTCCTGCATCCGCGCGAGCAAAAGCGCATCGACGATTTCATCCTCTACGGCATCGCCGCAGCGGATGAGGCGTTGAAATCGTCCGGCTGGACGCCGGCCGATGACGAAGCGCGCGAGCGCGCCGGCGTGCTGATCGGGGCGGGCATTGGCGGGCTGCAAACGATTTACGACGCCTCCATCACCCTGCACGAACGCGGCCCGCGCAAGCTGTCGCCGTTTGTGATTCCGGCCATGCTGATCAATCTGGTCTCCGGCCATGTATCGATCCGCCATGGCCTCAAAGGCCCCAACCACGCGGTCGTCACCGCCTGCTCCACCGGGGCGCACGCCATTGGCGATGCGGCCCGCCTTATCGCCTATGGCGATGCGGACATGATGGTGGCCGGCGGCGCGGAAAGCGCGATCACGCGGCTGGGCTTTGCCGGCTTCGGGGCGGCGCGCGCGCTGTCTTCGGGCTTTAACAACACGCCCCAGAAGGCCTCGCGCCCCTGGGACAAGGACCGCGACGGCTTCGTCATGGGCGAGGGCGCGGGCGTGGTCATCCTGGAAGAATACGAAGCGGCCAAGGCGCGCGGCGCGACGATCTACGCCGAGGTGGCGGGCTATGGCCTGTCGGGTGACGCCTATCACATCACCGCCCCGTCCGAGGACGGCGATGGCGGCTATCGCGCCATGAAGGCGGCGCTGGCGCGCGCGGAGCTGGCGCCGTCGGACATCGGCTATATCAACGCCCACGGCACTTCCACGCCCAAGGGCGACGAGATTGAACTGGGCGCCGTGGAGCGCCTGTTCGGCGATGCGGCGGGCGATCTGGTGATGAGCTCGACCAAATCCTCCATCGGCCATTTGCTGGGCGCGGCCGGGGCGGTGGAGGCGGTGTTCTCGATCCTCGCCATGCGTGACGGCATCTGCCCGCCGACGCTCAATCTGGACAATCCGTCAGTGGAGAGCCCGATCAATCTGGCGCCCCACAAAGCGGTGAAGAAGCATCTCGACGCGGTGTTGTCGAACTCCTTCGGGTTTGGCGGCACCAACGCGTCTGTTGTGTTCAAGCGGGCCGGATAGGCCGGGGGGCCGTCCGATGGGCAAGACAGCCGCTCAATCTCCCAAACCGAAACCGGGCGGGTTTGCGCGCGTTCTGCTATGGCTCGCGGGCGGGCTCGTGGCTGCAGCGCTGATCGCGGCGGCGGCAGGCTATGCCGGCTGGGTCTGGGTCAATGAGCAATTCGAGGCGCCCGGACCCTCGCAAGAGCAAACCACGCTGATGCTGCCGCGCGGGGCCGGGCTCATCGCCATCGCCGGCCAGCTGGAGCGCGAGGGCGTGATCGAGGATGCGCGCCTGTTCCGCCTGATGGTGCAGATCGATCAGGGCGAGCGGTCTTTGCGGGCGGGCGAGTACCGCATCCCTGAGGCCGCCTCCATGCGTGATGTCTACGCCCTGCTGCGCGAGGGGCGCACCCTGATGCATCCGGTGACGGCGGCTGAAGGCCTGACCACCGCCATGATCGTGCGCATTGTCGAAGCCTCTGACGTTTTGACCGGCGAGATCACCCGTATTCCGCCTGAAGGCGCGCTGCTGCCGGAAACCTACATGGTGGACCGGGGCACGCCGCGTCAGGCCGTGATTGACCGGATGGAGGCGGCGCAGGCGGAGCTGCTGGCCCAGGCCTGGCCCAGCCGCGCCGAGAACCTGCCCTACGCCACGCCGGAAGAAGCGATCATCATCGCCTCCATCGTGGAGAAGGAAACCAGCGTGGCCTCCGAGCGGCCGCTGGTGGCGTCGGTGTTCGTGAACCGGCTGCGCCGGGGCATGCGCCTGCAGAGCGATCCGACGATCATTTACGGCATCACGCAGGGCGAGCCGCTGGGCCGGGGCATAAGGCGGTCGGAGCTGGACAACGCCAACAACCCCTACAACACCTATCATATCAATGGCCTGACCCCGACGCCCATCGCCAATCCGGGCCGGGACTCGATCCTGGCGGTGCTCAACCCGCCCCAGACCGATTACCTGTTCTTCGTGGCCGACGGCACGGGCGGGCACGCCTTCTCGGCCACCTATGCCGAGCATAACCGCAATGTCGCGGTGTGGCGGCGCATCGAGCGTGAACGCGCGCAAGGCACACGGCGATGAGCGCCCCCCTGTCAGGCATGACCGGCTTTGGCCGGGCCGAGGCGCAAGGCGATTTTGGCGTGCTCAGCGTCGAGGCGCGCTCGGTCAATGGCAAGGGGCTCGATTTTCGCCTGCGCGTGCCGGCGGGCATGGACGCGCTGGAAATCCCGTTGCGTGACATGGCCCGCGCCCGCTTCCAGCGCGGCTCGGTGACCCTCACCGTCACGCTGGCGCGCCATGTTGGCGAGACGGGCGTGCGCGTGGATGAAGCGCGTCTGGAGGCCTATGCCCGCGCTGCGAGGGGCTTGAGCGACAAGGGCCTGGCGCAGCCCGCCAGCGCCGGCGAGCTGATGGCGCTCAAGGGCGTGATCCTGGCCGAGGACGCCGACGCCCCCACCGGACCGGATGAGGCGGCGATGGCCGCCGCGCTTGAGGCCGCAGAAGCCGCGCTGACCATGCTGCAGGACGCGCGCGAGGCGGAAGGCGCGGCCATGGGCGCGGTGCTGACCGGCCATCTTGATGAGATAGAGGCGCTGACCCGCGAGGCGGCGGCGCTGGATGCGGCCGGGCCCGCCGCCATCAAGGCGCGCATTGACGCCAAATTCGCCGAGCTTTTGCCAAACGACCTCGACCCCGAACGCCTCGCCCAGGAAGCCGCCGTTCTGGCCGTGAAGGCCGATGTGCGCGAGGAGCTGGACCGGCTCGCCGCCCATATCGACAGCGCCCGCGCCCTGATCAAGGGCGGCAGCCCGTCCGGGCGCAAGCTGGATTTCCTGTCCCAGGAATTTAACCGGGAAGCCAATACGCTGTGCTCAAAATCCAATGATCCGGCGCTGACCCGGATCGGGCTGGCGCTCAAGGCCGCCGTCGACCGCCTGCGCGAGCAGGTGCAGAATGTGGAGTAGAGGCGCATGACCAGCGATCACCTGACGGGTCCCGCCTTCCGGGGCCAGCGGCGCGGGCTGATGCTGGTGCTGTCCAGCCCGTCCGGCGCGGGCAAGACCACCCTGTCCCAGCGTCTGATCGCCCAGAACCCCGATCTGGTCCTGTCGGTGTCGACCACCACCCGCACGCCCCGGCCCGGCGAGCGCGACGGGGTGGATTACCACTTCACCGACGAAGACACATTCCTGAAACAGGCCTTTGACGGCCAGTTCTATGAATGGGCCAAGGTGTTCGACCATTATTACGGCACGCCGCGCGGCCCGGTGGAGGACGCGCTGGAGGACGGCCGCGACGTGGTGTTCGACATTGACTGGCAGGGCGCGCGCAAGCTGACCGAGCAGGCGCCCGACGACGTGGTGCGCATCTTCATCCTGCCGCCCTCGCTCACCCTCTTGCGCGAGCGGCTGAAGAAACGCGCCCAGGATTCAGACGAGATCATCAATGGCCGCATGGAGCGCGCCAAGTCGGAAATCGCCCACTGGAGCGAGTATGACTATGTGGTGGTCAATGACGATTTCGCCCGCGCGCTGGAAAAGCTCAACCAGATCCTCCACGCCGAACGCCTGCGCCGCCCGCGCCATCCATGGATTGACGGGTTTGTCGACGCGCTGATGGAGGAGTAGGGGGGCGCGGCGGAACGCGCATCCGCGAAGTCACAGATGCGCGACACCATGCTTGCGGCGCGTCGCAACTGGCCGAGCGACAGGCCCACCGTTGCCAAGCGCCCGCCGTATGCGCAGGGTCGGCACGCGGCTGATCAACTGATTGCGGGGACGGGGCATGCGGATTCTGACAGGTGTAGCGCTGGGTGCAGGCGCAATTATAGTGCTTGGCGCCGCAGTCCTCTGGGGCGCCCTTCCTCATATCAATGACCGTCAGACTGACGGCGTCTTGCATCTTCCCGGTCTGCAGGCGGAGGTCCGCGTGGTGCGGGACGCCCGGGCGACACCCTATATCTACGCGCAGACGATGGAAGATGCGCTGCGCGCACAGGGGTTCGTCGCCGGCCAGGACCGCCTCTTCCAGCTGGAAACCGCCAAACGCGCTGCGACCGGCCGGCTCGCCGAAGTGTTTGGCGCCGGCGATCAGGACGTCATCCTCAAGCTGGACCGGGAAGCACGGGTCATCGGTTTTCGCCGGCTTGGCGAGCGGCAAGCGCAGATTCTGGCGCCTGGCGATCGCCAAAGCCTCGAAGCTTATCTGGAAGGCTTGAACGCCTACATCGAGACACGCGCGCATACGCATCCGCTGGAATTCGGCCTCGCCGGGTTCTCTCCTGAAATATGGACGGACGCCGACCTGCTCGCGGTCATGTATTTTCTCGGTTGGGCGAGTTCGGCGAACTTTGACGCCGAGTTGCTCGCTCACCGCCTCATCCAGGAAGTGGGCGGCGAGGCCTTCCAGGAGATCGCACCG
>JAIUMW010000101.1 GCA_022565365.1 Oceanicaulis sp. | reverse complement strand
GGCTATGTGTCCAAGCTGTTCGCCCGCACGGTGCGAAGGCTCGGCCTGCGCCACATCCGCACCCGGCCCTACACCCCGAAAACCAACGGCAAGGCCGAGCGCTTCATCCAGTCCATGCTGCGCGAATGGGCCTACGCCGCACCCTTCCCGTCAGCCGAAGCGAGGCGCGAAGACCTGCCCAACTGGATCAGGCGTTACAACACTCACCGAAAGCACTACGCTCTAAACCGCCGCACGCCTCTTCAGGCTCTCTCGGACCTGAACAATGTCGTGAGAGACCACATCCAGCCCCCCTTATCCACCCCCGACCCGCGCCGGTATAGGCTGCGCGTCATGACCTATGGAGCACACACCCCGTTGGCGCCGGGCGCGACACGGCCCCTGCACGGCCTGGCGCGCCAGCGGGAGGGTGGTGATAACAGTAATAAGAACCGCGCCCGCCCCCGATTCTCACCAAACTCTCACTGGCTCTCGCCCGCGCCGCCTGGCTCAGGCAGCGCCTTCGCCGGTGCGGGCGATGTGTTCGCCGGCGGTCTGGGCGGCGCGGATACGCTGGTGGACTTCCAGCGGCGCCACATTGCCGGTCTCGCCCACCGGCGCGCTCAGCACGGGCAGGCGCCCCGTGACCGTGGTGCCCTCGCCGGCCTGGCTTTCAATCGTCATGGAGCCGCCATGGAGTTCGGCCAGCTGGCGCACCAGCACCAGGCCGAGGCCGGAGCTGCGCTCCGTTGAGTCGCGGCCCGACTGGCTTTGCGCATAAGGCTGGCCGAGGCGGGCGATCTCGTCTTCGCTGATGCCGACCCCGCTATCGCCCACCGCCATCACCAGATCGCGGCCCTCGGCGCAGGCCATCAGCACGACCGCTCCGCCGCCGGGCGTGAACTTCACCGCGTTGGACAGGAGATTGAGCAGAATCTGGCGCAGCGCCTTGCGGTCCGCGTTGACAGGAATCGGCGCGTCGCCCGCATCGACATAGAGCGTGACGCCCTGCTCGGTGGCGCGCAGGCGCATCATCTTGGTGCAGATATCAGCGATGTCGCGCACGTCGAAGGCGTCCAGCGACAGCTCGTAGCGGTCGGCCTCGATCCTGGACATGTCGAGCACATCGCCGATCAGTTCCAGCAGATGGCGCCCGCTTTCATGGATCAGATCGCCATACTCGGCGTAGCGCGCGGGCAGCGGGCCGAACAGGCGCTGCTTCATCACATCGGAAAAGCCGATTATGGCGTTCAGCGGCGTGCGCAGCTCATGGCTGACCGCAGCCAGGAATTCCGATTTGGCGCGGCTGGCGGCGATGGCTGCGTCGCGCTCGGCGATCAGGCGGCGCTCGGCCTCAGCGTCCACGCCGGCGGCCTCGGCCAGGCTGAGCACATAGCCGGCGGGCGTCGCCACGGCGCGCGCCGTCAGGGCGCTTTCGCGCCCGCGGGGCCCGCGCACGGTGAAGGTGAAGCGGCCACCGTCTGCGCCGCCGCCGGCGCGGGCGGAATTGAGCCCGTCGCGCAAGGCGCCCTGCTGATCCTCGTCAAAGCCGAGCCCGTCCACGGGCAGGCCGGCCAGGTCGCGCGGCACGCCTGGCGCGACACGGCGCAGCGCGCGCGAGGCAGCCGTGATCACGCCGTCAGGATCAAGCGCCAGAAGGGGCGACGGCGCATGGGTGAAGCCGTCTGCAGCGGGGCGGATGGCGTCCAGCTCGCGCCGGGCGGCGGCGAGCCGGGCGCTGAGCCGCGCACGGGTGGCCAGACCGGAGATGACGAAAAAGGCGGCCAGCGCCACCAGCCCCGCCAGCGCGCCGCCCGGGATGGCGGCGAGCGGGTCCGGCCCCAACAGGCTGAAACCGGCTGCGAGGATGAAGGCGCATGCCGAGACGACGGCGCTCAGACGCGCCGCGCGGTGGCTGCCCGATGCGGCCAGCGCCATGGGGCCAGCGAGGAAGACCAGCGCCGCCGGGGCCCGCGCGCTGGCGAACATCACAGAGGCCGCCAGGCCCGGCAGGCACCAGGCCAGCGCCAGCACCAGGCGCGCCAAATCGCGCGTGTCGGCTTTGGCGGCACTCACGAACAGACCGATCAGGCCCGGCGCGCCGGCGGCCAGCACCAACGCCCAAGCTTGCGCCGTCAGAGGCGCAAGGCTCAGCGCCGTCACCGCGCACACAGCCAGCCACACACCGTGCATTACGGGCCCGGCGGCGCGGTCCAGCCAAGTGGTCGCACGAAGTTCAGACGTCGGGGTCTTGGGCATGATGGCGGGGCCGACTCACATGAGGGTCACCGGAACGCCCGCACGCTGCGCCGCGGGCGTTAACAATTATTGAATCGCCGTTAATCCGCAGGCGTCCCCTTGGCGTCGAAACCGCTCACGGTCATTATGAAATCCGGCATCTTCGCCCCCCAGACCGACAGCAGGTTCCACCATGAAGACCGCATGGATCGCAGCCGCCCTCGCAGCCACCCTCACCCAAGCCGGATTGGCCGATGAGCCCGCGCAATCACCTGCGCCCGCCGCGCCGTCCGGCCCTGTCCTGGCGCAAGGCCCTGAACTGGGCCCGCTGACCGAGACCGCGCAGGTCTATGCCGCCTTCCATCAGGATGTGAACCGGGCGGGCCTGCGCGAGTTGCGCTCGGGCGCAGACCTTGACGTGGTGATGGATTCGCTGGCGTCGTATTATCAGGGCGACCGGCTGGTGGACGCCCAGATCGCCTATGCTGCGCTGGTCGCCGCCCAGCACCCCGAGTTTGTCGATGCGGTGCGCGCGGTGGCCGACTATTACGGCTTCGAGACGGCGCGCGCGGCGCTGCTGCATGACCCGATCTTCGTCACCGGCTTCATGGGCGCCGATCTCGCCCAGGAAAGCGTGGTGGGCGCCATCGAGGAAGACGTAACCCATATGCGCCAGGTGGGCGAACGTTACCGCCAGGCCGCCTACTCGCTGCAGCGTGAGAGCTGGGCCCAGCGCCGCGAACGCGATCGACGTGCGCGCAACGAGGCGCTCAACACGGCCCATATGCGCCTGCAGACCAGCTTCCGCCGCGCCGATCCGGGCCCTGAAGCCGAGGCCGGCTCCGGGACCGCCGTGCGCCTGACGCGTGATGGCCGGATGGGGTCAGCCGTGTCGATGTTCGCAGAGCGCCCCGCCAATCTGCCCGACCTGCCCGAGCTGTCGGTGGCCGTGGGCCAGCAGCAGATGACGCCGGACGAGCGGCGCGTCGGCCGCTTCCTTGCGGTGGCCGCGCTGCAATCGATCGAGACCGGCGATATCGCCTTGCTCGACTCGCTGCTGGGCGATCCGGCGGTGGAGCGTTGTATCGAATGGTCGCGCCTGATGTTGCAGCAATGCATCGCAGCGGGCAGCTTCCGCTATGAGGACAGCTACTGCATCGCAGCCCACGCTCTCAATGACGTGGCCCAGTGCCTGACCACCGCCCAGCGCGAGCGGGTCAATCTCGACCATATCACTGTCTCGAACTGACACACTTCAAGGTAATGGGTTAAAGCCGCATTCACCGTGTCTGTTCAGCCTTAACACACCATTTACCTTTTGGGCCGGTTTGACTGGCGAATCCGGGCTGATTTGCGTTAGCCTCATTCTTGCTCGGAGTGGGCGAAGTGTGAGGCAAGCATGATCTTCATGTTGAGAGCTGCATTCTGGATCGCTGTGGTGGCCGCGTTTGCGCCTGCCGGTTTCAGTGCGCCTGAAAACGGCGCCTTTGCCCGCGAAGCCCACGCCATCCTCTCCGTACCCGCCCGCGAAGCGGCGCTCGCCGCCTCCGGGACGGGGCAGGAGCTGGAAGCCGGGTTCTGCGCCGATCACCGGGATCTGTGTGCCGTCGGCCGCTCGCTCGCCGGTTACGCCAGCTTTGTCACCGACGCCGCCGCCGCCCGCGCCCGCACGTCGATCGAAGAGCGCACCGATATGCGTTCGGAGGCGCAGCGCGCTGAAGAGATTTTCGCCCGCGCCGCTGGCGAACCGAACGGTTGAGCGACCAATCCCCGCGCCCACACCCGCGTCAGCGAAACTGACGATCACCCCGATACATCAAGCCTCGGACACGTCGCCGTCGCGTGCGCGCGTAGGGCCACTGCGGGTCATCGCATCGGCAAACTCATGATTGGTGTCGCGGTGACGCGCCTCGTCGGCGCGCACCTGGAGCACCACATCGCGCAGTGTCGCACCAGCGGGCATTTTCCAGTATTCGCGCGCTATGTCTGGCGCCGGCACGTTCTCCAGCGCGCCTGAATCGATGGCGGCGAGATACTGCGTGTAGCTCACCACCGCCTCTTCCTCCAGATACGCCACAAACCGGTGCGCGGTGCGCGGCGCGAACAGGTAGAAGAAGAAGTACGCGTTATAGAAGAACGCCTGGGCGATCATGATCACCACACGCTCGAATGCGCTGGGCTGGGCGATGTGGATGAACGTCATGAGATGCATCCGCTCGTTTTCCGCTTCATCGAGCAGTTCGCGGATCCAGCCCTGATCCTCGCAGATATGGCGCAGGCATTTGAGGTGCTGCAAAAGCCCGCCCACCATGCCCGGCACAGCGGCCACCGTCTCCAGCACCACCGCCCGGTGGCCATAGCGCTTGCGGAAGAACAGATCGGCGAACACCCGCATGAAGCGCACCATGGAGAGGGCGATGCGGTCGCGCACGCCCTGCGGCGCGCGCCGTGTGTTCAGATCGGGCTCGGACCGGGCGGTCATTTTTGTCTCTCCAACGCTTAATTGCTCTTTGAGAACGGAAAATAAGTCCAGCGTCAAACAAGCGCAAGACTTCCTGCGAAAGTGTCGCAGCCTTCAGTCCGTAAGATCATTTGAAGACGCGGTGGTCTCAACTTCAGCTAGCCCCTTCCCGAGCCTGCGGCACATCGCTTCGCTTTACGGTGCGTCGCCGCCGGCAGCGGTCAGTCCGGCCAGCCGCGCCTCCAGCTTGTCGAGCAGGGTGGTGAGCTGGGCGCGTTCCTCTTCGGAAAACCCTTCCAGCAGCGCGGCTTCGTAATGCAGGGCCATCGGGGCAATTTCGAGATAGATGGCCTGCCCCTCCGGGGTCAGCGTCACATCGCTGGCGCGCTTGTCAGCAGGGCGGGGCGTGCGCTTGACCAGGCGGCGCGCGTCCAGCGCGCGGATGGCGCGGCTGACTGTCACCTTGTCCATGGCGGTGGCTTCGCACACGGCCTGGGCGGTCAGCGGCGCGCCCTCTCCCAGCACTGCGATCACCCGCCATTCCCAGATGGTCAGCCCGAAGCGGGCCTGATAGGCGCGCGCGATCAGGCCGGACGCCTTGTTGGACGCCACCGAAAGCCGGTAAGGCAGATAGTCGCGAAGGCGCATGGATGCGCCCTCGCGAGGTATCCGGGACGGCTGATCATCCATGGCGTCAGCTGGCGGCGGCGGTCTTGATCACGCCGCGCCGGATCTGATCAAGCTCGATGGATTCAAACAGGGCTTTGAAATTGCCCTCGCCGAAGCCCTCATTGCCCTTGCGCTGGATGATCTCGAAGAAGATCGGACCGATATTGGTGGTGGTGAAGATCTGCAGCAGCAGGCCGTCGCCCTTCTCCGGATCGCCATCCACCAGGATGTCGTTCTTCTTCAACCGCTCCAGGTCCTCGCCATGGCCCGGAACGCGCTCATCGACGAGTTCGTAATAGGTTTTCGGCGTGGACTGGAACTCAAGACCCGCTGCGCGCAGGCGCTCCACCGTGTCATAGATGTCCGGCGTGGTCAGCGCGATGTGCTGGATGCCCTCGCCATTGTATTCGCGCAGATACTCGGAGATCTGCGACTGGTCGTCGGAGCTTTCATTGAGCGGGATGCGCAGCTTGCCGCACGGGCCGGTCATGGCGCGCGACAGGAGGCCGGTATGCTGGCCCTTGATGTCGAAATAGCGGATTTCGCGGAAATTGAAGACGCGCTCATAAAACCCCGCCCAAGTGTCCATATTGCCGTTGAGCACGTTGTGGGTCAGGTGATCGAGCACTTCCAGATTGACGCCTGTGGTGTCACCGGCGCCCGGCAGCGGCTCAAACGCTTCGTCATAAATCGTGCTCTCGCCATAGCGGTCGACCAGATAGAGCACCGATCCGCCAATGCCGCGCAGCGCCGGCGCGTAGCTGGCATCGGCCCACACGCCCTCGCCATAGGGCTCGGCGCCGCGCTCGATGGCTTCGCCATAGGCCTTGCGCACGTCTTTCACCCGGAACGCCATGGCGTTGGCGCTGGGGCCGTGCGCGGCGCGGAAATCAGCCGCCTGACCGGTGGTTTCGCGATTGACCAGGAAGTTGATGTCGCCCTGGGCCCAGCGTGTAATGTCGCGCGTCTTGTGGTTGGCCACGGCGGTGAAGCCCAGCGTGGTGAAGAGCGCCTCCAGCTTTTCCGGCTGCGGGCTGGTGAACTCGACGAACTCGAAACCATCGGTTCCCAGCGGGTTCTCGAACAGATCGGCCATGGCGGGGCTCCTTCATTGTCTGCGGGGGTCGCCGCGCTGAGGGCTTGATATCAGCCCGCCAGCGCGTGCATCGTTCTTCGGACAAGATAGTATCATTTGCAACTAATTTCACCCCCGCACGCGCAGGAGCGCCTGTCATGAAGCTTGTTCTCCACGGCTATTTCCGCTCCGGCACCAGCTATCGCGTGCGCCTGGCGCTGAACTGGAAAGGCGTGCCCTATGAGAGCGCGACGGTGAATCTGGTCGATGGCGGCCAGCGCAAAGCGGACTACCTGGCGCGCAATCCGCAGGGCCTGGTCCCGGCGCTGGAGGCGGACGGGCGGGTGCTGACTCAAAGCCCGGCGATTCTCGAATGGATCGAGGAAACCTGGCCCGACCGCCCACTCCTGCCCGCCGATCCTTATGAGCGCGCGAGAGTGCGGGCGTTCGCGGCGGCCATTGGCTGCGACATCCATCCGATCCAGATTCTGCGGGTGATGAAGAAGCTGCGCGCCGATCACGGCGCGGATCAGGACACCGCCACCGCCTGGGCCCGCCACTGGATCGAGATCGGCTTCACGGCGCTCGAAGCGCTGGCTGCTGACGCGGGCGGCCACGGCGGGTTCATCTTTGGCGATGGCCCGTCTATGGCGGAAGTCTACCTGCTGCCGCAGATGTTCAATGCGCGCCGGTTCGGCGTCGACCTGTCGCCCTTCCCCCGCCTTGTGGCGGCTGACGCGGCTGCGCGCGCCCTGCCCGAGCTGGCCGCCGCCGCGCCCGAGCTGCAGCCCGACGCGGTGTGAGCGTTCCTAGCGGTTAAGCCAGTCCCCGCCGGGGATCGGGCGCGCGCCGGTCAGTGGCCGCATCCAGACATAGGCCCAGGCCTCAACCCCTTCAGGTTCTGCGAGCTTCAGGCGGCGGCGCTCATAGCGGGTGCGCAATTTGTCTCCGGGCCAGTAATCTTCGAACGCATCGAGGCGTGGCATGACCAGCGCATTGCGCACGGCGAACAGCTCGCCACGCACTTGGCCCGGGCCGCCGGTGAGGCCGGGAAAACCGCCCAGATCATAGATTAGGCCGGGGATGAGGCACGGCCCGCGCGCCTCGAACGCGCCAGCCAGGCCAAACTGGGCGAACCCGCTCTGACCGGCGCGCAAAAGGCCGTACACCGCAATCAGATCCCCGTCACGAACCGCCTGGCTCACGCCCCCGCCCGCTCCTTCACGATCGGGTGCAGCTTGCCATAGGTCAGCGCCCGCCAGAGCCATTCAAACGGCCCGTAGCGGAAGACCTGCAGCCAGAGCACCGAGACGATGAGCTGCACCACCCACACGGCGAGGACGAGCTGGACCTGGTCGATCCGCTCCATCGTGCCGTACAGGCCAAGGCCCGGCGCCCCCACGAAGATGAACACCATGGCGATGGACTGGGTGAGGTAGTTGGTGAAGGCCATGCGGCCTGCAGCGCGGAATGGCGCGCGAATGATCGACAGCCACGGCGCCTTGCAGATCAGCATGACGATGGACGCGTACCCGAACGCCATCAGAAGCGAGCCGATGTAATTGGTGGCCGTGTGGACCCACATTTCACCAAGCTCGAACCCGGTGGCTAGCGCGTGCTCTGCGCCGAACCAGACCAGCGGCAGACCGAGGCCCAGGCCGACAACGGCGCTGATCAGATACTTCGCCACAGACCATTTCGCGAGCAGGAAGCCGCTTTTGAACAGCGCCATGCCCAGGAACATCACCCCGATGATGCGTCCGGCGAACACGACCACGAACAATTGCCCCATGATCGCGCCGAACGCGTTGTATCCGCGGCTTTCAAGCCAGCCCGCCTGATAGGCCGCCACCTGCGCCGCCAGCTGGTCGGGCGGCAGGGCCATATTCACATCCTCAGCTGTCATACCTTCAGGCAGGAACATGAAAGAGGCCATCATTCCGACGAGCATCAGTCCGGTCAGGGCGGTCCAGAACAGGCCCCAGAACACCAGCTTGCCCGCGCTCATGCGCCGGAACAGCACCACGATCATGCCCGCCAGCGCATAGGTGAACAGGATATCGCCAAACCAGAGCGCGTAGGCGTGCACCAGACCGAAGGCGAGCAGCCACAGCATGCGCCGGTAATGCACTTTCGTGGAGCTGTCCGGCCCGTCGCCCACCATCAGGATGATGCCGGCGCCGAACATGGCGGAGAACAGCGTGATGAATTTCATCTCGAAAAAGACGTGCTGGAAGAACCAGGCGGTCTGGTTGATTCCGGTGAAATCCATGTGGGCGGTGGGATTCTGATAGGCGGGCCAGATCATGGCGAATGCCTGCACATTCACCATCAAAATGCCCAGTACGGCGATGCCGCGCAGAACATCGAGGCTTTCAAACCGGTCCTTCGCCGCGACCGGCGCTGTGTGTGCGTTCATGATCGAATCCCCCTTGCCCTGACAGCCCGCCGCCGCTGCTGCTGCGGCCAAGACGAGCTGGCGTCTGCCGGCAAGCTGGCTTTTTTGGCAGGCGCCTGCAACCATTTACATTGGCGTTTCCCGCTTCGTTACGAAGATTTCACGGCCTTGGGTCAGGCTTTGCACTTGTCAGGCGTTCGCGCTTGAGCGCATAAGATCAAGACGAAAGGCTGGCGGACCATGTCGTTCCTCATTGATCTTCTCCATTTGCTGGTTGCGGCCCTGCTGGCCGTGATCGGTATTGGTTATGAGTGCGACAGCGAAGACTGCCCGCCGATCCGCTTCGAGCCCGCCGCCCATGGCGCCGCGCAGCCCGAGGCCGCGCGTCCGCTGGTCAGTCTGACCTATGACACCGCCGCGTCCGGCGCCGTGTGGAGCGAGGCGGCGCGTGATTGCGAGCCGTCGCGCGCAGCCGTGACGCTTCCGGCGCTTTAACTCCCCGCTCTCAAGGCCTAAAACAGGTGTGCGCTCATCTGACCACACGGGGACGAAGGGCGCGCGTGTGGGCGCGCATCCGCGCACAGTCTTGAGCAAACGGGGCGTCATGGCCGTCAGCGACGCGAAAACCGAATCGTCCACAGCAAACGCCACTGAAGCGGCGAGCCTGCCCGGCGGAGGCGTGCTGGATACCGTGCGCACGCGCCGCGACGTCGCCGCGCCGCCCGCAGCGCCAGAGCCTGCCCCGCCGGCGCGCGGCGGAGGCTGGATCGCGTTTCTGGGCCTGGCCTTCGGCCTGTTATGGGCCGGCGGCGCCAGCGCCTATCTGGCCGGATACACTGATCTTGCCAGTCTGACCGCCGCCCAGCTCGCCGGCCTGTCCGTCTTCGCTGTGGCGCCCGCGCTGTTGTTCATTCTGGCCGGATTGCTGGGCCGCGAGGTCGCCCGCGCCGGCTCGCGGGCGCGCCGGCTGGATCTGGCGGTCGCCCGTCTGGCCGCGCCCCTGACCCATGCCGAAACCGACACCGCGCGCCTGGCCGACGCCATTGCGGTGCAGATCGCCCGCGTCAACGCCACCATGGAAAGCGCGCTGGCGCGTCTGGCGGCGATGGAAGAGGTGATCACCCATCACGCCGACAGCCTGGAAGACAGCTCGGGCAAAGCGCGCGAACGCGCCGAGGCGCTGGTGCGCTCGCTGCGCGCCGAGCGTGAAAAGCTGTCGGACGTGTCCGAGAGCCTGGATGACAAGGCCGCCCTGATCGCCGCCGCTATCCAGGACCAGTCCAAAATGGTCGCAGCGGCCGCCGAGCTCGCCGATTCGCGCGCCGCCGAGAGCGAGAAGCGCATCCGCTCCGGCGCCGACCGCCTGAAG
>JAIUMW010000100.1 GCA_022565365.1 Oceanicaulis sp. | reverse complement strand
TGATCCGGGCCGATTTGCCGCGGCGATCGCGCAGATAGTACAGCTTGGCGCGGCGCACTTTACCCTTGCGCTTGACCTCGATGGACTCGATCAGCGGGGAGTGCACCGGCCAGACGCGCTCGACGCCCTCGCCGAACGAAATCTTGCGCACGGTGAAGTTCTCGTTCAGGCCGCCGCCGGCGCGCCCGATGCACACGCCTTCAAAGCGCTGCACGCGCTGGCGTTCGCCTTCGCGGATCCAGACATTGACCGACAGCGTATCGCCGGCGGAGAAGTCGGGAATGACTTTCTCGCCAAGGACGCGGACGGCTTCTTCCTGCTCGAGTTGCTGGATCAGGTTCATGGTCATTCTCCCTTGCGCCGCTGATATCTCGTCCAGAGATCGGGTCGGCGCACGCGCGTTATCTCTTCGGCCATTTCCTTGCGCCACCGGGCGATCCGGCCATGATCGCCTGACAGCAGTACTTCCGGGATGTCCCGCTCCTCCCAGACCCGCGGACGGGTGTAGTGGGGGTATTCGAGCAGGTCCCCTTCAAAACTCTCATCCACCGTCGACTCGATTTTGCCGAGCACGCCGGGTATCAGCCGCACGCAGGCCTCAATGAGGACCATGGCGGGCGCTTCGCCCCCGGCAAGCACGGCGTCGCCGACGCTTACCTCAGTCATGCCGCGCGCTTCGACGACCCTTTGGTCGAGGCCTTCGAAGCGGCCGCAAAACACGACAACGCCCGGCCCGGCCGCCCAGTCCCGGACCATGGTCTGGGAGAGCGGCGCGCCGCGCGGAGTCATGTGGATCAACGGCCTGTCCCCAAGGGACACACTGTCGATCGCCGCCGCCGCCACGTCCGGGCGCAGCACCATACCTGGGCCGCCGCCAGCTGGCGTGTCGTCAACGGAGGCGTGCTTATGACGGGAAAATTCCCGGATGTCCACCGTCTCTAGCGCCCAGAGTCCGTTGCGCCGGGCGGTGTCGAGCAGCGACACGCCCAACGGGCCCGGGAAGGCTTCCGGATACAGGGTCAGGACTGTGGCGGTGAAGCTCATGGCGCGCGGTGTATGGGCCAGAGCGCCTTCACGCGCAAGGGCGGCGGCGCTGCCTCAGTCCGGTTTCAGCCTCGCGGCAGGCACCGGATAGACCCGGCCCGTCCCGATCACCACAGCATCGGGGGTTCGCGCAAACAGGGCGGCGAAGGCCGCGTCGTGCACATTCAGCCCGCCCGCATAGGCCCCGAAAGCCGGCAGGACGAGGCGGGTTCCGTCTGTCGCAAAGCAACGCCTGCGCACCGGGCGGCCCGTGCCGTTGATGCGCGCGCACGGATGCAGGTGTCCCGCCACCTCGCCCGGCGCCGGGCCCGCCTGCGGCTCATGGCGCAGGGTGAGGGGGCCGAGCTGCAACCCGGCCATGCGTTCGCCGCCAAAGCGGGCGGGCGGGTCTGGATCGTGATTGCCCTCAATCCAGATCCAGCGTTCAACCGAGGCCACCAGGGCGGTGAGGGCGCGCGCGTCATCGACATGCATGCGCCCGTCCGCGCCGAGATCATGAAAGCTGTCGCCCAGCGCTATCACGCTGGCGGGCTTTAGTCTTTTGATCGCATCGGCGAGGCGCTGGATCGTGGCGCGGGTGTCGTAGGGCGGCAGCATCTGGCCGCGCGCGGCGTAGGCGCTGCCCTTTTCCAGATGCAGGTCGGCGCACAGGAGCGCGCCGGCTTCAAGCTCCAGCGCCGCGCCCGAAAGGTCGGGCTGCAGGCGCGCGCCATTGACGGTGATGACCGGCGCCGGGGCGGGGTGCGGGGCCGCGCTCATTCGCCCTCCTCGTCATAGCCCGCCAGCGAAAGGGGTCTGGCTTCAAGGCCTTGCAGCTCAGCCCAGCGCATCAGCGCGTCCTCGCGCCCGTGGGTGATCCACACGGCTTCGCGCGCGCATTCGGCAATCGTGGCGGTCAGCTCGTCCCAGTCGGCATGGTCGGAGATGATGAGCGGCAATTCCGCCCCGCGCTGGCGGGCGCGGGCGCGCACGCCCATCCAGCCCGAGGCGAATCCGATCACCGGATCGGGGAAGCGCCGCGCCCAGGGCGTCTGGAAGGCCGAGGGCGGGGCGAGGATGATCCGGCCTGCAAAATCAGTCTTCTGGCCCTCCTCGTCTTTCACCGTCGCGGGCCGCAAATCGCCGAACTCCACGCCATGATCGCGGTAGAGATCACACAGGGCCGCCAAAGCGCCATGGATGTAGAGCGGGGCGTCATACCCGGCCTCGCGGATCAGGGCGATCACCCGCTGGGCCTTGCCAAGGGCGTAGGCGCCCACCAGATGGGCGCGGCCCGGATTGGCCGCCACGCTGGCGAGGAGGCGGGCGATCTCGCCCGCGTCGTCGGGGTGGCGGAAGACCGGCAAACCGAATGTGGCTTCAGACACATAAATGTGGGAGGGCACAGGCTCGAACCGAACGCAGGTGGGGTCGCGGCGGCGCTTGTAATCGCCCGACACGGTGATCACCAGCCCCTTCCATTCGAGGCGCGCCTGAGCGCTGCCTAGCACATGACCGGCGGGGTGGAGGCTCACCGACACCTCGCCCATGCGCACCGGCTCGCCATAGGTAAGTACTTGACGCGACGGAGTGAATTCAGCGCCATAGCGCGCCGCCATGATGGCGAGCGTCTCGGGCGTCGCCGCCACCGCGCCATGGCCGGCGCGGGCGTGGTCGGCATGGCCGTGGGTGATGCGGGCGCGGTCTGAAGGGCGCACCGGATCAATGAAAAACCCGCCCGGTTCGCACCACAGGCCTTGGGGCGTTTCGCGCAGGAGATCGGCGGGCCGGATCATGCCTTGGCGATATAGTCCGGGCGCGCCCGGGTCCAGCCGCTTGCGTGCGCTCTATCCCCCGGGCAGGGTGGGGATAGTGAGGGGATAGCGGGGAACCAAATCCATGAATCGGGTGACAAAACTGGCCCTTGTGGGGTTGTCGGCGGTGCTTGTGGTGACAATCGCCGGCGCTTTTGTGTTCGGGCTGCGCCTGACCCCGCTGGAGCTGCGCTCTTTCGACGCCGCCGCCGCCATCGAGGCGGCTTCGCGCTATGATTCCGAGATCACCCGCGATGAATGGGGCGTGCCCCGGGTGATCGGCGCGACGGGTCCCGACGCGGCGTTTGCGCTGGCCTTCGCCCATGCCGAGGATGATTTTGCGACGGTGCAGGATGCCCTGCGCCAGGCGCTGGGCCGGGAGATGCTGGCCGCCGACGAGAGCGAGGCGCGCACCGCCTGGCTGGTGCAGGCGCTGGGCGTGCCGGGTCTGGTGGCGGCGCAGTATGACACCCAGCTGAGCGCCGAGATGCGCGCGGCGCTGGAGGGCTATGCTGCGGGCCTCAATTACTACGCCGCCCTGCACCCGGAGGAGCGCGCCCGCGATCTCTATCCGTTGACCGGTCAGGACGTGGCCGGGCTGTCGGCCTTCTACAGCCCGATGTTCTATGGCCTCGGCCGGGTGCTGGCCGACCTCATCGCGCCGGACCGGCCGCGCGAGGCGGGGCGGGGTCAGGAGCTGCAGGTGTTCTGGCTGGAGGAAACCTCCGACAGCGAGCTGGGCTCCAACGCCTTCGCCGTGGCGCCGGCCAGATCCGATGACGGCGCCACGCGCCTGATCATCAACTCCCACCAGCCGGTGGAAGGCCCGGTGGCCTGGTATGAAGCCCACATGATCACCCGCGACGGGCGGCTCAATTTCGCCGGCGGCACGTTTCCGGGATCGCCGGTCATGCATGTGGGGTCGAGCCCGGATCTGGGCTACGCGGCGACGGTGAATGCGCCCGACCTGATCGATCTCTTTGAGATCACGCTGTCCGGTGATGGCCGCCAGTACCGGCTCGACGGGGAATGGGGGGATCTGGACACCCGCCCGGCGCGCATGCTGGTGCATCTGTGGGGGCCGTTCGCCTGGCAGGTCACCATGCCGGTGGAGCGCACCGCCCACGGGCCGGTGATCCGCAATGATCGCGGCGCCTACGCCCTGCGCCACGCCACCCATGACGACATCCGCTCGGTGGAGCAGGCCTGGCGCTCCATGCATGCGCGCGATCTCTCCGAATATCAGACCGTTATGGACATGCTCGCCATGGGCAGCACCAACCGCGGGGTGGCCGACGCGGACGGGCGCATCGCGCGCTATTATGGCGCCCGCCTGCCGCTGCGGGTGGAGGAGGCGGGCCTCGACTGGTCCGGCATCCTTCCCGGTGACCGGTCAGACCTGATCTGGAGCGAATTTGCGCCGGTCAGCGCCCTGCCCAACATGATCGATCCGGCGTCGGGCTATGTGCTGGAGGCCAATCACTCGCCCTTCATCGTGACGGGGACCGATGATGACCCGGACCCCGCCGCCTTCCCGGCGAGCTTCGGGATCGAGACCCGCATGACCAATCGCGGCCTGCAGGCGGTGGAGCTGATGGCGGCGCTGGAGACTGTGTCGCGCGAGGCGCTGCTGGCGGTGAAGTTTGACGATGCCTACCATCCCGATAGCGAGATGATGGCCCTGCGCGCCCAGTGGCTCGCCATCGACCATAGCGATGACCCGGAGATGGCGCAGGCCGCGCGCGTTCTGGAGGCCTGGGACGGGCGCACGAATATGGAGAACCGCCAGGCGGCGCTCGCCATCAAGGCCTTCGCCCCCATCACCACCGCGCCGCTTCTGGGCATCGAGCCGCCGCCGCTGAGCGAAACGGTCCCCGCCGCCATCGAGCGCCTGATGACGCATTTCGGCACGCTGGAGCCTGAATGGGGCGCGGTGAACCGGCTGGTGCGCGGCGATGCGAGCCTGCCTGTTTCCGGCGGGCCGGACGTGCTGCGCGCGGTCTATCCCGCGCCGCAGGATGACGGGACCTACCGCATGGTGGCCGGCGACGGCCTCACCTTCCTGGCCGAATGGCTCCCCGACGGCGAATTCGCCCTGTGGGCCGTCCACCAGTTCGGCGCCTCCAACCGCCCCGGCCACGTCCACTATGACGACCAGATGGCCATGTTCGCCGCCCATGAATGGCGCAGGGTGCCGATGAGTGAGGACGCGGTGCGCGCGGCGGCGGTGGAGGTTTACAGGCCGGGGGCGCGGTGAGGGGGCTATTTGGAGCCTGACGGACGCCGCCCTGAAGGACGTTTCAACGGCACGACGTTTTCGGCCACCGTGCGGTCAAGCCTGGTCTGGAGCGTCTGCAGGGTGTGGGTGTCGTAGGCGTGCTTGCGATCCTTGATCAGGAGCACAATGATCACCCGCTCCTCATACACGTGATAGATCACACGGAAATCGCCGACGCGCAGGCGCAGAAAGCCGGAATGGCCCTTGAGCTTCTCTGCTCCGCGTGGCCGCGGGTCGGATTGCAGGCTATCCAGCGCCTTGAGCAGGCGCGCCTGCAGCGGGTGATCGAGTTGCTTGAAGTCCTTCGCTGCGGCTCTGGCGAATTCGATTGAGAGCGGCATGTCCCTGTGCCTTGTCTGCGGGTTCAGTCGAACCCGAGCTCTTTCTTGAGCGCCTCCAGCGTGACCCCGCCATTCGCCTTGTAATCTTCCAGCGCGCGCACGGCGTCCTCAACGTCGCGGGTTTCTTCCAGGGCGACGAACCGGTCATACGCCGCGCGCGACAGCAGCACCGCTTCCTGATTGCGCCGGCGGACGAAGACCGGGCCGTTATGGACGGCCTCGTCCATCAGATTGGCGAACTCGCGCCGCGCTTCGGTGGCGCTGTAGACGGGGCGGCCCTCTTCAGGGATGACGGTGTTGCGGGTCATGGCGGGTCCTCGACCGGTGCTAGTCAATTGCACATTCTATGCAAATTGCGCAATTTTTGCAATTCGTGCAATTTCTTGACAGCAGCGATGACCGCTGGCCCGTGCTTGCCGCCCTCCCGAACCCTTTCAAATGCTTTTGCCTATTGGGCGAGCGTGTCCTCCACCCAGGCGTCGACCAGATCCTCAAGCACCGCGAGCGGCACAGCGCCGTCGCGCAGCACGACTTCGTGGAACTCGCGGAGATCTAAGGCGTCGCAGAGGCGTTCGCGCGCATCCTCGCGCAGCTCCAGGATTTTGAGCATGCCGATCATGTAGGCGGTCGCCTGTCCGGGCATGACGACATAGCGCTCGATGGCGCGTTCGGCGTCGCCGCGCGGATTGGGGGTGTTTTCAACCAGCCATTCAATGGCCTCTTCGCGGCTCCAGCCCTTGTGATGCAGGCCGGTGTCGACGACGAGGCGCCCGGCGCGCCACAGCTCCATCGCGAGGCGTCCGAAATTGGAGTAGGGATCCTGATAATATCCCATCTCCAGCGGCAGAAACTCGGTGTAGAGCCCCCAGCCCTCGGTATAGGCGGTATAGCCGCCGAACCGCCGGAAGGCGGGCAGTTCATCCAGCCCGATCATGATCGACAGCTGCATGTGGTGGCCCGGATTGCCCTCGTGATAGGCCAGCGCCTCCATCTGATAGGTGGGCATCTGCGACATGTCGTAGAGATTGGCGTAATAGATGCCGGGGCGCGAACCGTCCGGCGCCGGGCGCGAGTAGAAGGCCTTGCCTGCGGAGCGCTCGCGGAAGGGCTCGACGCGGCGCACTTCCAGCTCGTACTCGGGCAGGGTGATGAAGTATTCGGGCAGGCGTTCGGTGATGCGCTCGATCAGGGCTGTCGCCTCGTCGAGATAGGCCTGACGGCCTTCATCCGTGTTCGGATAGTAGAATTGCGGGTCCTCGCGCATGAAGGCGAAGAAGTCCTGCAGCGAGCCTTCGAAGCCGACCTCGTCCATGATGGCGCGCATTTCGTCGTGGATGCGCGCGGTGTTCTGCACGCCGAGCTCGTGAACCTCGTTGGCGGTCAGGTCCGTGGTGGTGAAATTGGCGAGCCGGGCGTCGTAATAGGCTTCGCCGTCGGGCAGCCGCCAGGCGCCGTCGCCGGGGGCGGCGCGCTCTCTATGACTTTCCATTACCGAGATCAGGCGCTCATAAACCGGCGGCCAGCCGAGCAGGGCTTGCGAGGCGTCCGCCAGGAGGCGCTCGCGCGCCTCGTCACCGAGCTCCAGCGAGTCGATCTGACTGATGAAGCCTTCAAGCACGACATTGGTTTCGCCCTCGTCGAACGGCGCGCCTGAAATGATGTTGCGCGAGGTTTCGATCACATGGTTATAGACCCAGACCGGGGGCTGAACGCCGTCCTCGAAGCGCGCCTCGGCCTCGTCGATGAACGCGCCAAGATAGTCAGAAGCCCCGGCGGCGCGGCTGATCCAGGCCTCGGCCGTTTCCAGATTGTTGATGCGGTGAATGGTGGTCAGGAAGACCGGAACGCTCGAATGCGGCCCGCGCATCTGGTTGAAGATGTAGTTGTGGCGGCGGAAGGGGAAATTGCGGCGGGCGTTTTCCTGCCCGTATTCGAACAATTGCCAGGACAGCTGCGCAGAGGGCTCCAGCGCCTCATAGTCGAAATTCTCGCGCATATAGGCCAGGCGCGCTTCGCCCAGCTCGAAGGTTTCCACCTCAAAGGCGTCCGAAGGATCACCCCAGCGCCCGTAATCGGCGTCGATAATGCCGCGATAGGCCTTGGCCATCGGCGAGCGGTCAAGGTCTTCGGCCTCGACCTGGGCAAACCAGGCGTTCAAACGTTCGGTTTCGCTCTGCTCGGCGGCGGGGGCGGGCGTAGCCGGCGCGTCCTGGGCGGGGCTCGGGGCCGGCGCGCCGTTTCCGGCGCCGTCGGGCGTGCAGGCGGCCAGCAGGGCGGCGGCGCTGACCAGGCCGAGCGTTCTGAGAATGGATGCGGACATGTCGTTTCCCCTTGCGTTCATTGTTATGGCTTGCGCCGGTTATTAACCCTTGGGGCCGCCATTGCCCACCCGCCTGACCGTGTTCAGCAGATTTAAGCCGCCTTGGCGGGGCTCGCGGCGCGCAAGCTTATGAGCGTGCGTGCTGCGAGGCGCCGGGAGCGGCGTCCTCTATCCCCAGATCGGCAAGCAGGGCGCTGTCCGCGTGGCGGTCCGGGTTGGGGGTGGGGAGAAGCTCGTCGCCGATAAAGATGGAGGCGGCGCCGGCCAGGAAGCAGAGGGCCTGCAGCTCGCGGCTCATGGTTTCGCGCCCTGCGCTGAGGCGCACCACGCTTGCGGGCATGATCAGGCGGGCGGTGGCGATGGCGCGCACGAAGTCGAGCCCGTCCAGCGGCGCGGAGCCCGACAGCGGCGTGCCGGCCACGTCCACGAGGTGATTGATCGGCACGCTTTCAGGATGGGGGGTGAGGCGGGCAAGCTCGGTGAGCAGGCCGATACGGTCCTCGCGATCCTCGCCCATGCCGATAATCCCGCCGCAGCAGACCTGGATGCCGGCGGCGCGCACGCGCGCCAGCGTGTCGATCCGGTCCTGCCAGGTGCGGGTGGTGATGATGCGCTGATAGTATTCCGGCGAGGTGTCCAGATTGTGATTGTAGAAATCGAGCCCGGCGTCTTTCAGGCGCTCCGCCTGACCGTCGGAGAGCATGCCGAGCGTCATGCAGGTCTCGATGCCCAACGCTTTCACGCGGGTGATCATTTCGGCAATCGCCGGTTCGTCGCGGGGTTTCAGCTCGCGCCAGGCCGCGCCCATGCAAAAACGGGTGGCGCCGCCCTCTTTCGCCTCGCGGGCGCGGGCCTCGACCGTGTCCGGGTCCATAAGCTTTGAGGCTTTGAGCCCGGTGTCGAAATGGGCCGACTGATTGCAATAGCCTCAATCCTCCGCGCAGCCGCCTGTCTTGATCGAGAGGAGGCGTGATTTCTGCACGGCGTTGGGCTTATGCACCCGCCGGTGCAGGCTCTGGGCGGCGAAGACGAGATCATTGAACGGGGCGTCGTGGATCGCCTGCACCTCGCTGCGCGTCCAGTTGCTGCGGGCTTCTGTGAAAGCGGCGATATCGTCTAGAAGATGGGTCATGACGCCTCGTGATGATCAATCGGTCCCGCACCCTAGGAAGCCCGCCCACAGGCGGCAAGCGGTGAGAGCCCTTGCGGTGCAGGCGCGCGCGTGGGGGCCGCTGGCGTTCTGGTTCACACTTGCCGTGGTGCTGGGGCTGGCGCTGTGGCCGGGCGATGGCGGCGCGCCGCGCCTGTTTGGCTGGGACAAGCTGGAACATATTTCCGCGTTTGTGACGCTGACCGTGCTCGGCCGGTTCGCCTTTCCGGGGCTGGCGCGGGTCTGGCTGGCGCTGGGGCTCAGCGGTTTCGGGATCGCCATTGAGCTGTTGCAGATGATCGAGGCGCTGAACCGCTCGGCCTCGCCCTATGACGTGGGCGCCAACACGGTGGGGATCGCGCTGGGGCTGGCGATCGCGATGGCCGTGGCGTGGGCCGCCCGGCGTCTGGGCATCCATCCGTGAGCCGCCCGCCCCACGCGCCCTGGCGCGCCGGACCGCCGCGCTTCACCGTGGGCTTGCGCCCCATCGATCCCGCAAGCTGGCTGTTTCCCGACAGCGAGGCGCATTTGCTGGACTGGAAGGCCGGCCTGCTGGCGCGGCCTCAGGACGTGTGGCGACAGGCGCCGGATGCGGGCCCTGCAGCGGACGAGGCCGCCGCTCTGGTGTGCGCTGAAGCGGGCGCGCCCGCAGGCGATCTGATCGCGGCGGCGCGCCTCGTCAGTGATGATCTGGTGGTGATGACGCGCGGTGATGACGGGCGCTGGCTCACCGGCGCCATCGTGCTGAGCGCGCCCACATTTTTCAGCGTGGATCACGCCTTCGGGCGCGATCTGACGGCGCTGCACGGCCCGGTGCCGGAGGGGGCGGCGCTGGCGGCGCGCATAGCGCGGGTGTTTGACGCCGTCCGGCCGGGCCAGGTGCTGGAGCGCTTCAACTGGACGCTTCAGTGGGGCGATGAACGCTTCACGCCGGACGCAGCCCCCTTGCGCGCGGCCGCCGCAGCTGCGGCGGAGAAGCAAGCGCGCGACCATCTGCATGTGCGCGTGGAGCGCCAGACGATCATCAAACTGCCTGAGACCGGCGCGGTGCTGTTCACGATCCGGGTCTGTCTGGATCCGGCCGGGGCGCTGGGCGCCGACGAGCTCGCCGCCCTGGCGCAGGCCTGGCGGGGGGTGGGGCCAGACGGGCTCAGCTATAAGGGCTGGGCGGCGCTGGAGCGTCATGCACGGGCGGTGTTCGCAGGCGTCTAGACCCCCAAAACGAGGCCGGGCCCCCCCCCGGGGGGTGGGGGGCGGCCCGGCACGGCACGCGGAGGCCGCCCGCGGCGCCCCCGGCCCGCCGCGGGCTTCCCGCCCGGCCCCCCCCCCACCCCCCCGCGGGGGGGCCGGCCTCGTTTTGGGGGTCTAGACGCCTGCGAACACCGCCCGTGCATGACGC
>JAIUMW010000099.1 GCA_022565365.1 Oceanicaulis sp. | reverse complement strand
TGCGCATCTATGGCGCGGGCATATTGTCCTCGCCCGACGAGACGCTGTTCTCGCTGTACTCAGACAGCCCGCACCGCATCGCGCTCAATGTCGACCGGGTGATGCGCACCGATTATGTGATCAGCGATTTTCAGGACACGTATTTCGTCATCGACTCGCTGGAAGCCCTGCACAAGGCGACCGCCGGGCGCGATTTCGGGCCGATCTATCAGCGTCTGCCGGCCGGCTTCACCTACGCCACCACGGCGCTGCTGGACACTGATACGGTGATCAATGCCGGCACGCAGCAATACAAGTTCAATGGCGGGAAGGGCAAACCGCGCGCCATGGCGCACATGGACGCTCTGCGCCAGGCGCACGGGCGCTAACCGGTCGGATCATGAGCGATCTCTACCTCCTCACCCCGCCGCGCATTGAGGCCGGTTTTGAAAGCCTGCTGACGCGCACGCTGGAGGCGGGCCGGGTGGCCGCGCTACAGATCCGGCTGAAGGGTCATGGCCCGGACGAGATCCGCTCGCTCGCGCCGGGCCTGATCGCAGCGGCGCGGGCGCGCGGCGTCACGGTGATCCTCAATGACGATCCGGCGCTGGCTGCGGAGTTGGGCTGTGACGGGGTGCATATCGGTCAGGAGGACGCCAGCTACCCGGCGGCTCGCGCGGCCATGGGCCCCAAGGGGCTGGTGGGCGTGACCTGTCATGACAGCCGTCATCTGGCCATGGTCGCGGGCGAGCGCGGGGCGGACTATGTTGCGTTCGGTTCGGTCTATCCCACCGCCACGAAATCGCCCAAGACATCGGCGCCTTTAGAGCTGATCAGCTGGTGGCGCGAGCTGTTTGAACTGCCCTGCGTCGCCATTGGGGGCATCACGCCGGACAATGCCGGCCCGGTGATCGAGGCCGGCGCCGATTACATCGCCGTGTGCGCCGGCGTCTGGTCGCACCCGAAAGGACCTGAATTCGCATGCGAGGCCTTCTCCCGATTGCTGGACTGATCCTGGCCGCTGGCCTCGCTAGCGCCGCCGCCGCGTCTGCCCGGGGCGATGAGCTGCCGGCCCTGCCACCGGGCCTGTCAGACCTTATCGAGCGCGACCGCAGCGCCGACCCGGTGGAGGGGCGTTCCCTCACCAATGACGCCATGGCCCGCGCCTCCAGCGCCTATGTGAACAGCGATTACGACATGGCGCTCTTGCATGCCGAGCGCGCGTCGGCGGGCGGTGAGCCGCGCGGGGCGACGCTGGCGGGCCATATCCTGTTGCACGGGCTCAGCGGTGAGCCGGACGAAGAGGGCGCGGTGCGCTGGCTGCGCCGGGCCGCCGATCTCAATGAACCCGACGCCCTGATCATTCTGGCGCGCCTGGCGGAAGCGGGCCGTGCCGGCCTCGCCCCCTGGCAGGCGCGCGAGTATTTCTCCCGCGCGGCAGAAGCCGGCGATGGCCGCGCCGCCCATGAATACGGGCTCTATCTGATGGCGCGCACCGATCCGGGCGCGGCTGCGACGGCCATGGACTGGCTGCGCCTGGCCGCCGAAAGCGGGCGCGAGGAATCCTATGTGGACTATGCCTATGCGCTGGGCGAATGGGCCCATGGCCCGTACGATCTGACGGCGGCCCGCCGCTGGTATGAGCGCGCCGGCGAGGCGGGTATTCCCTACGGTGCGCTGATGGCCGGCACCATGCATCTCGAAGGCGAGGGTGCCGACCCCGATCCCGAACGCGGCGCCCAGCTCGTGCGCGTGGCGGCCGAAAGCGGCCTGATCCCGGCCATGGGCCAGTACGCGCTCTTGCTGTTCCAGGGCGCGCCGGGCCTGCCTGCCGATCCCGCCAACGCCGCCCACTGGGCCCGCGAGGGCGCGCAGCGCGGCGATCCCGAAAGCCAGTTCCTCTACGCCTACGCGCTGGCCGTAGGCGACGGGACCGACCGGGATCTGGAAGAGGCCTATGTCTGGGCGGTGCGCGCAGGCCTCACGCGCGATGGCGAGATGGCCGATGATCCCGACCGCGCGCGCCTGGAGGCGGCGCTGTCCAATGCGCTGGACGCTGACACCGCGCAGCGTCTGCGGGTGCGTGCCGCCCTGCCTCCGGAGACCCGTCCGCGCTGAGGCGTCAGGAGCTCACAACCCGCGCCGCTTTTCCACAATGGCGATGGCCGCGCGGATGGCTTCGCCCTGGGTGAGGTCGCTGGTGTCCAGCTCGATGGCGTCATCGGCTTTCATCATGGGCGCATCGGCCCGGCTGGCGTCGCGCGCGTCGCGCTGGCGCAGCTGGTCAAGCACCTGATCAAAGCCGATCTGCTCGCCACGATTGACCAGCTCGCCATGGCGGCGGGCGGCGCGCACATCGGCGCTGGCGGTGACGAAGAGTTTCACGTCCGCATGGGGCGCGATGACCGTGCCGATATCGCGCCCGTCCAGCACCGCACCGCCGGGCTTCTGGGCAAATTCGCGCTGCAGCGCCACAAGGGCGGCGCGCACGCCGGGATGGGCCGCGACGATGCTGGCGCTGACCCCCGCCCCGGCGGTGCGGATGCGGGTCTCGTCAATGGCGGCGAAGTCGAGCGCGCGCGCAGCGGCCTCGGCGGCTTGCGCGTTCTCAGGCTGGGCGCCGGCATCGGCCACAGCCACGCCCACCGCGCGGTAGAGTGTGCCGGTGTCGAGATGGGGCAGGGCGAAATGGGCGGCCAGGGCGCGGGCGATGGTGCCCTTGCCCGAGGCCAGCGGGCCGTCGACGGCGATGATCATGGCGTCAGGGCCCTCCCAGGGGACCGGTCAGGAAGCAAGCTTGTCCATCTCGTCATCGGAAATGTCGAAATTGGCGAACACCTCGCTCACATCGTCCAGGTCTTCGAGCGCTTCCATGAGCTTCATCAGCGTGGCGGCCTTCTCGCCATCCACTTCGATGAGGTTTTGGGGTTTCCAGATGATATTGGCCGATTTGGCTTCGCCAAAGCTCGCCTGCAGGGCGGCCGACACCTCGGCCAGATCCTCGCGGGCGCACAGGATCACATGCTCGCGCGCCGGCTCGCCGTCATCATCGGTGACGTCTTCCTGGCTCACATCCTCGGCGCCGGCCTCGATGGCCGCTTCCAGCATGGCGTCCTCACCGGCCACCGAGGCCGGGAAGCGAATCTCGCCAAACTGGTCGAACATGAAGGACACCGAGCCGGTTTCGCCCAGATTGCCGCCATTGCGCGAAAACGCCGAGCGCACTTCGGACGCCGCGCGGTTTCGGTTGTCGGTCGCCGCTTCGACGATCAGGCCGATGCCGCCGGGGCCGAACCCCTCATAGCGGATCTCGAAATATTCCTCGACATCGCCGCCCTGGCCCTTCTTGATCGCCCGCTCGATATTGTCCTTGGGCATGGACTGGCCCTTGGCGTTGGCCACAGCCAGACGCAGGCGCGGGTTCATGTCAGGGTCGGGACCGCCCATTTTCGAGGCGATGGTGATTTCCTTGGACAGTTTGGTGAACAGCTGGGCGCGGGCCTTGTCCTGGCGGCCCTTGCGGTGCTGGATATTGGCCCATTTGGAATGGCCGGCCATGAGATGTCTCCGCAACAGAAGGTCTGGCGCGCCGGGGCCGGGCCCGGACGCAAGACGCGCCTTCTAACCTGCCATGGGCATCAGGAAAAGGGGCGGACGCGTTCGCGCCCGCCCGCCAGGCTCTACAGGCCCGCCAACCGAAGCCCCCGCCGACGTTCCCCTACCAGCCGAAGCGCATTCCGGCGCGTGCGCCGACCTTGCCTGTTTCGGCGCCAACGCCCAGGGCGCCGTTGAACGACACCTGGGTATTGATGCGCGCCGCGCCGGAGAAGGCGAAGGCGTTGGCGCTGTCATAGAAGCCCCAGTTGGCGCTGACCGCGTAGCGCTCGCCCTGCTCCAGATGGGTGACGCCGGCCATGGCCATGGCGATCGCCGCCCCGTCGATCGCTGTGCGCACACCCGAGTCAAGCTGGCCGACTCGCGTCTGCAGCTGGTCCACGTCCGTGCGCAGGATTGAGACGTTGTTCTCGATCCCCACGAAGCGAAGCTCGGCCTGCGGGCTGATCGCCGACGCCTCGGCGAAGGCGAGATCGCGCACGCCGGGCGATCCGTCAAGCGTTCCGCGCCCGCCCGGCGCGTAGGGCCTGTTGCCTTCCGGCGTGACCGGCTGGCTGGCGTCGAGCACCTCTCGTCCGCCCTCGGCGCCGGGCCGGGCGTCGGACTGGCCCGGGGTCTCGGCCTGCGCCAGGAGCACCGATGCATCCCCGCCATTCTGCATCATGGCCATCATCTGGCTCTGCATGGCCTGCATCTGCGCCATCTGGGCCTGCATGGCCTGCATCTGGCTGGACAGGGCTTCATTCTGGGCGCGCAGGGCCGCCACTTCCGCCGTGTCCGCGCCGGCGCCGCCGCCAGACATGGTCCCGCCCATGGCGACAGACACGCCGCGGGAAGAACTGCTTGAGGACGCCGACATGCCGCCGCCGGTGAAGTTCGACATGTGCATGGATTTGAGCGATCCCGACCCGTCCGAGACCACCAGCCAGTCAGCGCTGGTGACCTGATTGTGCGCCGACAACAGGCCCGGGAAGGTGTAGATCGACTGGGCGCGGCCGAACACAAATTGCTCAGCCATGCTGGTCACCGCCCCGAAGCCCAGGGCGAGCGAGTTGTTGTGGGATGCCCGCGACTCCCGGCCGAACGACATCGAATTGCGGCCCGTCGCGCGCGCATCCCAGCCCAAAGCCAGTGAAAAATTGCCCGTCGCTTGCGCCGCCTTGCCGAGCGCTACGGCGCGCAGACCGCCGGACACGGAATTGGCGCCAAACGCAAAGGCGTTGTTGGCGGTCGCCTGCGCCCCGACCCCGAATGCGATGGAGCTGATGCCGGTCGATGTGGTGTCGAGGCCCAGCGCGAAGGCGTTATTGCCCGTCGCCTGCGCGCCCGCGCCGATGGCGGTGGAGCTGATGCCGCTGGACACCGCATCGATGCCCAGGGCAAACCCGATGGCATTGCTTGCCTCGGCGCCCACGCCCATGGACAGCGAGCCCGTTCAAGTCGACAGCGCGCCGCGGCCAAAGGCGAACGCGTTATTGGCGGTGGCGCTGGCCTCCAGCCCGATGGCGACCGAGGAATTGCCGCTGGCGTTGGATTCAAAACCAAGCGCGATCGCGCGGAAATTGCTGGCCGATGCGCCCTCGCCGATGGCGACCGCCTGGCCCTGGGTCGCAGAGGCGTCGGCGCCGATCGCGATCACGCCGGCCCCGCCGGACGCATTGGCGCGTGCGCCAATAGCCAGATTGTTCTGGCCGCTCGACGCGCTGGAGTCGCCAAACGCCATCGCGCCGGTGCTGGACGCCGCAGCGTCCCGCCCGATTGCGACGGTCTGGCTGTTGTTCGCCGCCGCGCCGGCGCCAACTGCGATGGAACCCGTTCCGGCTGTGCTGGCCGGATCGGTCCCGTTCACCGCAACATAAGGGTTCTGCGCCCCGGCAATGGCGGCGTTCACCTGACCCACTGTGGCCGCATCGCTGGCGTTCACGCCGCCAGCGATGTTGACCAGGCGGCGCAGATTGCCATCCGACCCGAAGGAGACGGTGTTCGCCTGATCAGCGATCGAGTTCCGCCCGATGGCGATGGCGTCTTCCGCGCTGGCGACCGCGCCATAGCCCAGCGTCACAGCGCCGTTGGCGATGGCGCGAGAGTCGATGCCCAATGCAACAGCTTGAGACACCGTCGGTGTGCCGCCTTCATGGTCGCACGGGTTGTAGAATGGGCCTCGGTCTGGCGGAACCAATGCCGGGTCCATCGCCTCGCCGCATCCAGCCAAAGCTGATGAGCCAAGCGCCAGGTTCTGGTCGCCGAAAGCACGGCTGTTCGTTCCCAGCGCACCCGCGCGATTCCCTGACGCACGAGCATCAGCACCCACCACCAATGCCCCAAGACCGAACGCGTTGGCCCCCTGACCGATAGCGACCGTCGCTTCAGACTGGGCACGGGCAAGGGTGCCTAGCGCAACCGAAAAACTGTCGCTCGCCTGCGACGCCGTACCGATCGAAATGCTGTTATTGCCTGTCGCGCGGGCGTTATGGCCGAGTGCGATGGCGGCAATGGTTGTCGGATTGCCCTCATATTCGCACTCGTTCCAGTTATCCCCGGCAAGGCAACCGGCCACGGAGAACGTTCCGATGGCAATGTTCCAGTTGCCGTAGCTGCGCGCGCCTCCACCGAGCGCTATGCCAAAGTCGCGCGTCGCGTTGGCGTTTTGCCCGATGGCGGTGGAATGAAAACCCTGCGCCCTGGCATACTGGCCAACAGCGGTGGCTTGACCCGCCGCCGCCTGGCTATTGGCGCCCAGCGCGGTGCTCCAATCACCTGACGCATCAGCATAAGTGCCATACGCCGCTGACTGAGCCCCGTAGGCGCCCGACCCGTGGCCCACAGCCGTCGCCTGATTACCCAGCGCGCGGGCGTTCTGGCCGACCGCCGTGCCCTGATTGGAAGGGTCATAATTGGGATCATCCGGATCGCAAGGCACATCAAAGCCGAACTCATCTATATAGACGCACCCGGTGACAGCCCCTTGACCGATTGCTGTGGCCTGATCGCCAAAGGCGCGCGCGTATTGACCCACCGCGGTGCCACCCGAGTCCGTCGCCTGGCTGCCGGCGCCGAGCGCGGAAGAGTTCACTCCACTGGCCTCAGCGAAAGCGCCAAGCGCTATGGAGTAGTGTCCTGAGGAATGCGCACTGCTGCCAAGAGCAGTGGAGAAGGCGCCGGACGCATGAGCACCGTTGCCAAAGCCCGAACTATGGCTTGCTGACGCTGTAGCTCCGGCCCCTACAGCCGTTGCCATCGTTGCGTAATCCGGATCTTCCTCGTCGCATGGTTCCTCGCCATGCTCGCCCTGGGTGACACAGCCAGCGATCGACCCCTGCCCCACCGCCGTGGAATAGGCCCCGTAGGCGCGCGCATACTGACCCAGTGCTGTGGCGCTCGTCGCGAGCGCCTGGCTGTCAGCGCCCAGCGCCGTCGCCCAGTCAGCCTGAGCGCGTGCGCCCGCGCCAATGGCAGTGGCGTTGAATCCGGACGTATTGGCAAAAGCGCCAACAGATGTCGTGCTGTCGCCTGTCGCGCGCGCTCCCACGCCCACGGCGCTGGCGTTGACCACGTTGTTCTCGTCTTCAGGATCGCACGGCTGTTCGAACCCGTCTTCGTCAATCACGAGACAGCCGGCCAGTGACCCCTCGCCAATGGCCATGGCGTGCAGACCGAACGCGCGCGAGTTATGGCCGAAGGCGGTTGCGGTGTGACCAATCGCACGGCTGCCGCCGCCCACAGCGGTTGTGTAGTCACCTTCGGCCCTCGCCACAAATCCGGTGGCGACGCTGGCCTGTCCGCTGGCTGTCGCGCCGGCGCCGGCCGCCAGGGCGTTCTCGCCATTGGCCTGGGCTGCCCCCGCCAGCGCCGTGTCGTCCACGTCGAGATAGATGGTGCCGCTTTCGCTCAACGTACCCAGTGCGGCGTTCATCTGGCCGACGGTCACCGCATCCTGCGTATCAACCCCGTCCTCCACATTCACAATGCGCCGGCGCTGCTCATCGCTGCCGACCGAGACGACATTCACCGCTGTCGTTTCCGATCCCGCGCCCAGCGCCACCGAATTGGCGTGCGCCGCCGAGGCGTTGGCGCCGATCACCACGGTGTCGTTGGCTTCGGTGAGCGCATTCAGGCCGAAAGCCACGAAACGCAGATAGTTTGACGCGTTCCCCGCGCCGCGGCCAATGGCGATGCTGTCAGAGCCTCCGCCCAGAGCATCGCGGCCTATGGCGATGGCGTTGGCGCCGGGCGCATGCGCCAGCCAGCCCATACCGATTGAATAGGCGCCGCCATATTGGAGGCTGCCGAGGGTTTCCGTGCCGCCCCAGCCGCTGCCGATATAGATGGATCCGGTTTCACGCGCCTCGGCCTGATGGCCAATGGCGATGGTGCCCGCCGCACCCGTCGCACCTGACCAAGCGCCGCTTCCCAGGGCGATCGAGCCTGGACCAGAGGCCATCGCGAAGCGGAAGAATGTGCCGTCATCATTAGAGCGGCCGCCAACGGCTACACCGGAGGCCCCGGTGACAATCGCGCTGTTGCCAATGGCGGTGCCACTGAAGGCCTGCGAATAGGCATCATTGCCGAAGACAGAGGAAAACGGAGCATTGCTCCACGCTTGGCCGCCAACGACCGTGGTGTCTTCAGTGTCCGTCCATGCCTGAACGCCAATCGCTGTGGAACGAAATCCAAGCGCGAACGATTCGTTTCCAATTGCGATCGCGCGGCCGCCATTCGAATCGACCCACTCGCCAAGATCGTCGTCGAACACAGCCCCGGCGCGCGCATGAAAGCCAATGGCGACAGATTGGACGCCAGCAATGGAACTATAGCCGACGCCAGTCGCCCACCCGCCAGCATGGGCGAAAATGCCAAAGGCGGCGCCGCCATACCCGATGATTGTCGAGCCGGTCCCGCACCCAAGTGCGGGCGCAACCGGCCCCGTCACCTCATAGCACGAAATCGCCGTCGAGGTTTGGGACGATGAGAGTGACAAAGGCGCCATCATCGTCTGCTGCGCCATGAGCCCCGTGGGCGAGAAGGTGAACTCCGGCGCAGCGTCTTCCTCGGCGTCTGCGATCACTGTGCGCGCCGACTCGGGGCGCGCCCCGGCCTCGTCGGCGCCTTGCGCCGTGTGTCCGGCCGCGCCGCTCCCTGCGGCCTCGACCGCCCCTTCGTCCGCCCAGGCGAGGCCCGGCAGGACGGTCAGCATCACACAGGCCGCAGCCCCCGACAGAAGACGGCACTTGAAGTCAGACATGGTAAACCCCCAGCTCACCCGATGAAGTCCCGAAGGTTATGGAGCCGGATTGGGGCGCACATCCCCCGATTGGGTTAACAGGCGTTAAAAACCGCGTGGCGCGCGTTGCCACGGCGTCACGGCGTTGCAAAAAGTGAAGCGGTTGCATTGAGTTAAGGCTCGCCAAAAAGGATCGAGCTCATCGTCTGAGCGCGCCCAAAAACGCGAGGCCGGCTCCAGTTTCGCTGAAAAGGCGCCGGAATTGACCCCGCCAGGCGATGGTCATGGGCGCCGCAAGGTGAGTGGGTGGCGGCGCGAGGGGTTTCACACAGCGCCGCCACCCGCACTGGCCTGCGAGGGAAGGAATGCCAGCCAGGGCATTCAATCTCGCATTTTGCCGGCGGCGCGCGCATCCCCCGTTCGGGTTATTTTTCTATTGTCATACCTGATCGCCACTGCATAAATGTATGCGGGGGACGACCGTATGACGCCAGATTCTGTTTCAAAACTGATTGCCGATATCTATGATGGCGTGCTGGAACCTGCACTCTGGACCAAAGCACTGCGTGAGTTTGTGACTCTGTCCGGCGGCCGGTTTGCATTCTTCGCCATCATCGACAGCTCTGCAGGCACATTGCCGGCCTCCAGCGTCGCCGGGCCGGAGACGTCGCGCCTGGACGATGCGCTGAACGTTCACCGCGAACTGGTCCCCATTGATCCGGGCCTTCCCTATGCGCTGGCCCGGCCGCAAGGCGGCGTCTTCCGTTTTTCCGACACCAGCCGGGCATGGACCGAGGAGCCGCAAGCCTGGCGCGAGTTTATCCGGCATGATCTGGGAAGCGGAGACTATCACAGCCGATTTAGCGCCGAGCGCGATGGCGTCAGCCTGGTGCTGGCCTTGCACACGCCAGCCGCCCAGAAGGTGATGACGCCAGAGCAGGAGGCGCTGCACGCCATCATATTCGACCATTTTCAACGTGCTTCCCGCCTGGCCTTCCGCCTGCCCGACCTCAGCCATGCACGCCGGCCAATGATCCTTGTTGACAGACAGGGCCTGATCCTCGGCGCCAGCCCGGCGGGCGAGGTGATCCTGTCGGACAATGACGGTCTGACAGTCGCTCAGGGCCGGCTCCGGGCGACCGGCCCGGCAAACGACCAGACCCTGCAAACCCTGATCCGCCAGGCCTGCTCCGGCGGGTTCAATCGGGGGGCGGAGCAATATTGCGCCATCAGCCGTCCGACCGGCGCGAGAAGCCACATACTGCGGCTGGGCCCAATGCCGCTGCCCGATCTGGGCATGAAGGGGGCGGCCTATCGGTGCCTGGTTGAGATCCTGGGGGCGGAGGGCGCCGGGGCCCTGACCCCGGATCAGTTGCGCACCCTGTTCGGGTTGACACTGCGGGAGGCGGAGATCGCCGCCCTGCTGGCCGCCGCGTTCAACGATCTGCGCTCCGTCGCGGCGCACCTGAGCATGAGCCACGAAACCGCCCGCGTTCACATCCGGTCGATTTTCTCCAAGGTTGGCGTCACCAATCAGGTGGAGCTGGTTCGCGCTCTGGCGCAGTTGCAATAGACAGGCGGCCCGCTCTTGGCTTGCCGCCCGCGTTCATGGCAAGG